>JAPLVF010000006.1 GCA_026397255.1 Candidatus Beckwithbacteria bacterium
AAGTAGAAAAAGGCTTACGTCATAAAATTATTGACAGCGTTAGGTGGTTGGCCGAATGGTGTATTAGAATGATTAAGATGTTCGGGGTAAAAGTGGCCTATAGGAGAAAATAATGGACCAAATTAATATTTTAATTGAACAAGCAAAATATTTAGTGTTGATTGCCTTTTTATTAGGTTTGGGAATCGTGGGTTTGGTGGGATTTTTGTATGTTTTGGCCCAATACTGGAAACATAAAGACAGGGAAAAAAGATCATTAGAGTTTGTGGTACTTCAGGTGGCGGTGCCCAGAGACAATGAAGTCAAGATTGACGCGGCGGAACAAATGTTTGCCTCGATGGCCAGCTTAAAAAAAGGCGGCGGGCTGTTGGGCTTTTTAAAACCGTGCGATCACTTGAGTTTTGAGATTGTCGCCAAAAAAGAAGACATCAGATTTTACGTGTCAGTTCCCAATAAATTGCGGGATATGGTGGAGAAACAGATTAATGGAACTTATCCGGGCGCGGACGTGAAAGAGGTGGATGAGTACAATATTTTTACTGATTACGGCAAGGTGGCATTCGCGGCTTTAAAGCTGAATAACGCGCCATTTTATCCTGCCCAGATTTACAAAGATTTGCCGGTGGATCCGTTAAGCTCGATCACGGCTGGGTTAGCGAAGATGGGTGATAACGAAGGAGCGGTGATGCAGGTGTTGATTACCCGGGCGGACAAAAAATGGCAGAAAGCAGGACGAAGTTATATTTCCAAGACTAAAAAAGCCGAGTCGGACCCGGAAAAAGCCAAGTATAACGTGGACCCGAAGACTTACGAGCAGATTGAAAATAAATGTTCTAAACCGGGGTTTGAAACGACCATTAGATTGGTGGTTTCATCGACCACTAAAGAATCGGCAGAGGCGCATTTGTCAAATTTAGTTTCGGCTTTTTCCCAGTTTAATTCCGACCACAACAGTTTTGAGAGGGCGAAAATCCACTTAAAGAAATTATTCATGGTGGATTTTATTTACCGCTATCTGCCGTTATTCGGGTCAAACACGATTTTGTCAACGGAAGAGCTAGCGACGATTTTTCACTTTCCCAACAAAACAATTGAGACACCGCACATTTTTTGGTTGTCAGCCAAGCGGGCGCCGGCGCCGGCCTTGATTCCAAGAACGGGATTGTATTTGGGGAAAAGCGTGTACCGAGGAGTGGCCCGGCCGGTGTGTATTACTGATGACGATCGATTAAGACACGTTTATATTATCGGAAAAACCGGGGTGGGTAAGTCTGAGCTATTGACGGATATGATTATGCAGGATATCCGGGCCGGAAAAGGCGTTTGTTTTATCGATCCGCACGATACCGTGGAAAAGATTTTGGAAATGATTCCGCCGGAGCGGGCAGAAGACGTGATTTATTTTAATCCGAGTGATACCCAGCGGCCGATGGCCCTGAATATGCTGGAAGCCAATACCGAAGAGGAAAAACATTTTGTGACCACTTCAATCGTGGGGTTGATGTACAAACTGTACGATCCGCATAAAACCGGCATTATCGGGCCGCGGTTTGAACACGCAATCAGAAATGCCATGCTGACGGTAATGAGCGATCCGGGCAGCACGTTTATTGAAGTGGTGCGGTGTTTGACCGATGCTAGGTATGTGCAGGAAATTTTACCGCGAGTAAAAGACCCGATTGTCCGGCGTTACTGGACTGACCAAATTGCCCAGACTTCCGATTTTCATAAATCAGAAGTTTTGGATTACATTGTGTCGAAGTTTGGCCGCTTTGTGACTAATAAAATGATGCGAAATATTATTGGTCAAAGTCAGAGCGCGTTTAGTTTTAGAAAAGTAATGGATGAGGGAAAGATTTTGTTAATTAACTTGGCTAAGGGTAGAATCGGGGAAGAAAACAGCCAATTTTTAGGCTTAATTTTAGTGCCAAAAATTTTAATGGCAGCGATGAGCCGGCAGAACATTCCGGAAGAGCAGAGACGGCCGTTTTACATTTACGTGGATGAGTTTCAAAACTTTGCCACGCCGGATTTTGCCCAGATTTTGTCGGAAGCGAGAAAGTTCGGTTTGGGGTTGACGGTAGCCAATCAGTTTATCGGCCAGATGGAAGAAGAGGTAAAGAACGCGATTTTCGGCAACGTAGGCACTTTAATTTCTTTCCGGGTGGGGGTGACGGACGCTAATTATTTGGAACACGAGTATCAGCCGACGTTTAGCGAAACGGATTTAATTAATGTGGAGCGGTTTAACGCTTATGTCAAAACGATTGTGAATAATGAACCGGTGCCGGCGTTTTCCATGGATTTAACGAAAGATATGACTAAAGCTAAAGAAGCCAGAAGTTTGAAAATGGCGGAGATGGTAAAGCAGTTGTCACGGCTAAAATACGCTAAAGATATGAATGTGGTGGAGGCGGAGATTACTCAAAGAGCAAAATTATAGGATTGATTTTCTTCTTTATTGAGCCTATAATACTAGAATGATGGTAGAAGCTAAAAATTTATCGACAATAATCGCTGAAAGGGATGAGGCCTCGCAGTATTATTATTTATTAGAATCAGTGTCCCCTTTATCAGAAAAAATACAAAAAGAGAGGCAAAAACGGTTAGTGGTTTGCGGGGTTTTTGACCAGTGTCCATTATTAATGGAATTTATCGATAAATTAGGCTTTACAACTGTTTCTTCAACAGAGATGATAGGAGTAAATCCAAAAACTCCTCTTTTGATCGCATTTCCACGTAATGCCTTTATTCAACTGGGAACAACAATAGTTGCTAGATCAAACATAAATGCTGATTATTTAGAAATTGCTTTAAGAAGAAATATTGAGACTTTGGGAGGAAATCCTGATAAATTGCGATTAGTAAGAGATGATTATTTGGGTAACGGTGGTCGGTTTATGGCAGAGGCAGGTTTGGTAGTGGGTCCGGAAGATTATTTTCTTCTTGAGCACGTGCAGAGAATCTTGGATCAGGCTGGCTGTGAGGGTAAGAATAGAATTGCCCTGCCTTGGCCTTCAATGAATGATTATTCTTCTTGGTTAAGTAGTAAAAAGTCAGATGAATATTTTGAGAGATTAATAGAATGGTTGCCGGAATGGAAAATCGGGCAGTTAAAATTCAATTATACTTATAAAATAAGAGCCTCCTATCCTGATTTAGATCTTTTTGTTGGGGTTGGGGTTGATGCTGTAGGCAAGCCAGGAATTTTATTAGACGATATGTATGCAGAGATTTATCCTGAGGCTATCGAGGCGGCAAGTAGTAGAGTAGCAGTTTACAGAGTTAATCCTTTTGAAGCGAACCGTTTTCTTAGTTGCAATTTTTTCTCGGTGGGGAAGTCAATTGATGGTCGGGTGGCGTTAACAGTAGAGGGAGCTGAGGTAACTCAAGAAACATTAATACAAAATTTTGGCTACAGAAATGTTTTTGGTTTTCCGATTGAGTGGGTAGTTGATAAAGTACATGGGGCAGCGTTTCATTGTCGATTCAACGTAGTTGATTTAAGCGTGTTTAAATAAAATGGTAAAATAGGGAATTCAGGCCGGTAGCTCAGCTGGTTAGAGCGTCAAGCTTATACCTTGAATGTCGAGGGTTCGAATCCTTCCCGGCCTACATTTTATTTATTTTCCTGCCCAAAAAATTTATGGCTCAGGAAATTTTTTTACCAAGTCTGGGGATTAATTGCCGCGGCGAGGCATTGACTGAAAATATTGTCCACTCCTTCATTAAGGGAATTGGTTTACCAGAAAAAGAAAATAATTTGGTTTTACTTTCTGATCAAAGATTCAGGCTAAAAAAAGAAATTGTTCTGAATTCTTTGGTTGATGATCAGGAAAGTTTATTAGGGTCAGGGGCATATTCTTGGATAATTCCTGGTTATGACAATGAAACAAAAAGAGAAGTGGCCTTAAAAATGATGAAGTGGTCTTTTGCCAATGATGATTCTGTGGTTGAAGGCTTTGCCAGAGAGGCTAGATTGATGTTGGCATTAGACCATCCAAACATTTTACCTATTTATGGTTTAACGGTGATTAATGTTTATGTTAAAGCTATTCCGGCAATCATTATGGAAAAAGCCGATGGTAATTTACAAGACGAGAGGAATTTGAGCCCGCAATTAATTAGCGAAGCAGTTTTAAGCATTGCCGGAGTTTTGGATTATTTAAAGGAGAAAAAAGTAGTCTATGCGGATGTTTGTCCGTCAAATATTTTAATAAAAGAAAAAAATTTTTTTCTGGGAGATTTTGGTTCATCCATTGATTTATCTGGGGTCGATAGAATTTTAAGTCATTGGGATTATGCTTCTCCGGAATTGATGAGATGTTCGACGGGTTGTATGGGGGGAAGACGGGCTTACCCTCATGACCTTGTCCAGGCCGACCAGCATGCTTTGGCCGCCATGGCCTTTGAACTTTTAACCCAAGAAAGCTCGATGATTATTTGGAGGACTTTGGGTGGTGAGGGGGCAACGGAACATCGCGAGCCAAACATTGTTTTAAATTCCGCCGGCCGGCTCGATCCAGAAATTTATCGGGTATTATCTAAGGCGACTAGCTATGATCATAAAAACCGTTATGGGAGTTGTGTTGACTTTGCTTTAGCGCTAAAAGAAGTAATAGGGGATTAAAGTTCTTCCAGTTTGGCGGGGGAGGCGGTGGGTTTGGTAATAAATTCTAAGTATTTTTCAGTGGTGGATAGCCGTTTATGGCCGGCGAGCTTAGAAATCAAAGTTAACGGTGTGCCGGAGGCCAGCTGGTGGGCAATGAAGGTGTGGCGTAAATCATTAACTTTAGCATTTTTGACACCGGCGATTTTAAAGTAGCGGTCAATGGCGGTGCGGATATTACGGATTAAAAACGGCCGGCCGGTTTTGGTAATAAAAACCTGTTTAACGCGGGCATTAGGGCGGATTTTAAGATAGCTAGAAAGGGCGGCTTGGGCGACTTTATTCAAAGGCACTTCCCGACGAGAATGAGATTCAAAAGGTTTAATATCTAATTTGTCGGTGTCGATATCTTCCAGCTTTAGGTTGGCTAATTCACTGATGCGGATTCCGGTTTGCAGGAGGATTTCGACAATAGCATAAAGCCGGATATCTTCGCGGCAAACATCGCGTAAACTCCGGTACTCCATTTTGCTCAAAATCCGGGGCGGCTTAATTTCGTATTTGGGGTGAGTGACGCCGGCGGCGGGGTTGTCTTTAATTAACCCCAGACTAACCAGAAAACGGCAGAAGGTCTTAATGGAATTTAATTTTCTGGAGACGGACTTGGCGGTGTAAATATCGCCGGTGAGGCTGGTTTTAAAAGCTTCAATAACCGTGAAGGTAAGTTCTTGTGGTTGGGAAATCTTTTGTTTGGCAGAAAATTGAATCAGCTGATCAACGTCTTTGTTGTATGCTAAAATAGTCGAGGTGGAGCGGCCTTTTTTCTTAAGATCAACAATAAAATTTTCCCGGGCAGAAGTAAGGTCCGTAATCATAGAGTGGCTTATAATATCAATAAGGAGGATTAATGTCAACAGGTAAGAAGAGAATTTTTGTTTATTTAATCATGATTTTAAGCGTAACGATTTCGGTGAAACTGATTAAAGATATTATTAAATTAAAGGCGGCGGATAAGAGAATAATTGAAGCAGAACAGGGATTGACAAAGGCAAAAAATGAACAAGAACAATTAAAACAGAAATTAGCGGAATCAACTCAAGGAGATTGGTGGGAAAAACAAGTCAGAAATGTTCTGAATATGGCCCGGCCAGGAGAAGAGGTGGTGGTGGTACCGGAGGAGGTGGGAAAAGTAACAGAGGTAACAAAAGTAATAAAAGTAGAAGAAGAATTAACTAATTGGCAAAAGTGGTGGCAGGTTTTTAGTAAATGATATAATAAAATATGGGGTTATTTGATAATTTGATCGGTCAATATGTAAAGAGACGGGAATTTGTGTCGAAGGAAATAGAGGGAGTGGATGAAACGAGCAGGAAAGTTAAAATAAGGCCGTTTATTACAATTTCGAGGGAATCGGGCAGCGGCGGGAAACCAATCGCCCAGTTAGTCGCCAAAAAATTAAAATACAAATTTTACAACAAAAAATTAATTGATTTGACTGCCAAAGAAACCAAAAAGAGACAGGCTTTAATTGCTTCTTTAGACGAAAAGGACAGGGGAATGGTGGAAGATTTGGTTTATTCTTTATTAAGTCCGGATTATGTTGACGAGGAAACGTATTTTAAGCATTTATGCCATGTAATTTTAACTGTCGCCAGGAAAGGGAATTGCGTAATTTTGGGTAGGGGGGCAAACTTTATTACCGGCGGTTACGGCGGTTTGCACGTTCGGATTGAGGCGCCATTTTTGGTGCGGTCCGGCTATACGGCCCAGTACGAAAAACTATCGATTTATGAAGCCCGGGAAAGAATGCAGAGACTTGATAAAGAGAGAAAAAAGTTTATCCAAGAACATTTTGGCAAAGATCCGTCGAATCCTAATTATTATGATTTGGTGATTAACACCACCTATTTAAATATTGCCCAGGCGGCAGAAATTATTTTAACGGCGTTTAAAAATAAGTTTCCGGACTGGAAAAATTACAGATAAATTGGTAGAATAACCCTTGTTCTTTGATATAGCGGGTGGGAGGTAAGTATCTCGTGAGGCTCATAATCTCACTTAATCTGGGAGCGTTACCCAGAACCCGCTACCAAGTTACCTAAGTCCGCTTTTTGAGCGGATTTTTGGTAAAATAGAAGGATCGCCGCCGCTAAGGCTATGGCGATCGAGGCAGGGTAGCTCAGTTGGTAGAGCACGGGATTCATAAACCCGCGGTCGCGAGTTCAATTCTCGCCCCTGCTACTTTATCGGTTTGGTGGAGAGTTCGATCAGTTTTTCTTTATTGTCTTCCGGATCAGTTTTGTTGCGGGTGATTTTGCGGCACAAATGGCATTGGTGAAAGATAATGTAGCGGCCATTTTTAATTTGGACGCCAATAGGTTTCATTAAGGTTTGACATTTGGAAGCGCGGTCGCCGGGAAATTGATCATCAACGTGTTTGGAATACAGACAGTTGGGGCAGTGGTTGGTGTAGCCGGTGCCGTGGGTAATTTGGCCGCAGAATTCGCAGATAAAATCTTCATCGACTTTGGTAAAATGTTTGAGCATAGTTTGACTAATTCTATTTTAGTGCTAAAATACCAATATTGACAATTTAATTAAATCCGTTGATCCGAAGGGTTGGAATCGGGGAGGAGCGCAAGAATATGCGCCGGAGGCGAAACCGTATCTGCAGTACCGCGTTGGGTACGCAGCAAGAAAGACAGCAGCGAGTGTCGTAAATCAACGGAGCTCGTCATGAATGAGGTTGACTCATTTGTTTTGACGAATCCGCCGTGGGCGGATTTTTTTGTAGGGGTGTAGCTTAAATGGGAGAGCGTCCGTCTCCAAAACGGAAGGTTGTAGGTTCGAAGCCTACCATCCCTGCCTATGAAAAATATTATTAAAAAGATAATATAAAAGGAGAGCCCCACTTTGCTAAAAGCTACGCGGGGTAAAAAATATGAAAAGTAAATACTCGATTTTAACCGGGATAACTCCGTCAGGAAGCGGGGAGATTCATATTGGGAATTATTTTGGAGCAGTCGTGCCGTTTTTAGATTTGCAGAAGAATGCTGATAAAGTTTATTTTTTTATTGCCGACTTGCATGCTTTAACGACAATTCAGGATAAAACCCAGCTGCAAAGAAATGTAGAAAATCAGGTTTTATCTTACTTGGCCTGCGGACTAGACCCGAAAAAGGTGGTGTTTTACCGCCAGTCAGATATTGGTTTACATCCGGAATTACAGTGTATTTTAAATAACGTGACGCCTTTAGGCTTAATTAAACGCTGTCATGCCTATAAAGATAAATTGCAAAAAGGCTTTGATGAAGAAAAGGTAAATATGGGCCTGTTTAATTATCCGATTTTAATGGCGGCGGATATTTTGATGTACGAGCCGGATTATGTGCCGGTCGGTGATGATCAAAGGCAGCACATTGAGATTGCTCGAGATATTGCCGGATATTTTAATCAGGTTTTTGGCCAGACGTTTAAATTGCCGGATATTTATAATGTCAAAGAAACAGCTCGACTAGTGGGTACGGACGGGACAAGGAAAATGAGCAAAAGTTTAAATAATTATATTTCTGTTTTTGAAAGCGAAGATAAAATTACCAAGCAAATCATGAGTTGTTTTACTGATCCAAAGAGAATCAGGTCGACTGATCTTGGCCGCGTCGAGGGAAATCCGATTTTTATTTACCATGATTTAGTGAATGAAGATAAAGAAGAAGTGGCAGATTTAAAGCAAAGATATAAAGTTGGTAAAGTGGGGGATGTAGAAGTAAAAGAGAAACTATTAAAGGCTTTATTAAAAAGATTTGATAAAGAGAGAAAGAATTATCAAGATTTAAAAAATAATCCGGAAAAAATTAAAGAGATTTTGCAAATGGGGGCAAAAAAAGCCAGAGAGCAGGCAGAGAAAAAGATGGCGGAAGTGAGAGAGAAAATAGGAATTACTAATAAATATTCGTTTTTCAAATATTGATATGAGATTTTTTAGATGGTGGTTGGGAACATATTTATGGCGGGCTAAAACGTAGCTAAAATTTTTATTATTAAATTTTAATCCCCGCCACAGAGCGGGGTTTTTACAATATGAAACAAGTACAGCATTTTTTAAATATCAATTATTACCTCAAGAAATATTTGGGGGAGTTAGCGGAACCGGCGTTAAATCCGGGAACAAAGCAGCCGATTAAACCGGAAGATTTGGCCGCGATTTTCCCGATGGAGCTGATCAGGCAGGAAGCGACTTTAGACGAGTTTGTCGAGATTCCTGATGAGGTAGCGGCAATTTACCAAAAATATCGAGCAACGCCTTTGGTGCGGGCAAGGGGGTTAGAAAAATATTTAAAAACCCCGGCGCGGATTTATTACAAAAATGAGAGCGTGACTTTGTCCGGCAGCCATAAAATTAATACGGCGATTCCTCAAGCGTATTACAACCAAAAAGAGGGGATAAAACGGTTAGCGACCGAGACCGGTGCTGGTCAGTGGGGTTCGGCCCTGGCGATGGCTTGCAGCTTATTTGGTCTGAAATGCCTGATTTTTATGGTTAAGGTCTCTTTTGAACAAAAGCCGCAGCGGCAAACAATCATGAGGTTTTTCGGGGCGGAAGTTTTTGCCAGCCCGTCAATGAAGACCCAAGCCGGCCGGAAGTTTTTGCTAAAAAACCCAAAGACAACCGGGAGTTTGGGGATGGCGATTTCTGAAGCGATTGAGGTGGCGGCACAAGACAAAACCACCAATTATGCGCTGGGCAGTGTACTAAATCACGTTTTATTGCACCAGACGATTATTGGTCAGGAAGCCAGGCAGCAGTTAAAAGATTACGGGGAAAAGCCGGATGTGGTCATCGGTTGCTGCGGTGGCGGGTCGAATTTTAGCGGTTTGGCGTTTCCGTTTTTGGCGGACCAATTAGCCGGAAAGGCTAAGGGAATTAGATCAATGACTAAAGGAGAGTACCGTTATGATTTCGGCGACACTGGCCAAATGACGCCGCTTTTGAAAATGGAAACTTTAGGAGCGGATTTTGTGCCTAGCCCTATTCATGCCGGAGGATTGCGTTATCACGGCATTGCGCCGATTTTGGCCTTTTTACACCAAAAAGGACTGATGGAGGCGAAAGCTTATAGTCAGTTGAGTGTGTTTAAGGCAGCCCAGATTTTTGCTCAAGCTGAAGGGATTATTCCGGCGCCGGAAACCAGTCATGCCATAAAGGTCGTAATTGACGAAGCCCTGCGTTGTAAAAGGCAGAAGCAGGAAGAAGTAATAATTTTTAACTTTTCCGGCCATGGTTTGTTGGACCTTAAGGGTTATGAAGATTTTTTGTCAGGAAAACTAAAATGAGACAAGGGGTAAGGTTGGTGGCGATTGATAAACTGCGGGCCCACGAGGAAGTGAGCCCGCAGCGGTTGGCGTTAGTGATGAGTTTGATTAATCAAAAAGGAATAATCGTTAATCCGGTAATAATCGATAAAAAAACCAGAATAATTTTGGATGGTCATCATCGGGTAGAGAGTTTGAAAAGATTGGGGTATAGGTTGGTTCCGGCAATGAGCGTGGATTATTTTTCCGATCAAGTCAGGGTATATTCCAGGAGAAGAAACATGAGAATATTTAAAGAAAAAGTGGTGGCAGCCGCCTTGAAAAAACAGGTTTTTCCTCAAAAAACGACCAGGCATTTAATTAAAAACAGAATTAGAGGGGTGAAAATAAAATTAAATCAGTTAAAATAGGAAAATATGGCTACGATTGATGATTTTGGCAAAATTGAGATTAGGGTGGGAAAAGTGGTTAAGGCTGAAGACGTGGCAGAGAGTAGAAAATTGATTAGATTAACAGTGGAGATTGGGGAAAAGAAACCGCGAACGATATTTACCGGAGTAAAAGGTTATGGTTACACCGGGGCGGATTTTCAGGATAAAAAATTCTTGTTTGTGACGAATTTAGAGCCGAAGAAAATTATGGAAGAGGAAAGTCAGGGGATGATATTAGCGGTGGGCGACGATAAGCCAATATTTATTGAAGTGAATGATTTAGCGGTGGGGGCGAAGGTAAGATAAGTGTGATAAAATCTTTCCATGGCAGAGAAAGAAGATTTAAACAAAATCAAGAAAGCAATTGAGAAGCAGACCGGGACCAAGGTAAAGATGGTTAAGTTGGGCTTTAACCCTAAAAGACTGGTAATTTGGCTGATAGTGCTGTTTTTGGTGTTGCCGTTTCTGGTGTCGCTTTTTTCCGGGCCGCTGCCGACAGAAACGATAGGGTTGAGCCAATTATTAACAGATATTAAGGCCGGAAAAGTGGAGAAGGTTCAAGTAGAAGAGGAAAAAATATTAATTCAATACAAAGATAAAACAGGATTGGTGGAGTCCAGAAAAGATGCCAATGAAGGCTTTGTGGATATTTTAAACAAATCGGGGATTGATCCGACGACGGTAAATTTTGAAAATAAAGATACTTCAGTCACTAAGGCTTGGGCGAATATTTTGGAAATCTTATTACCGGTGGTGTTGACAGGTGTGATTTTCCTATATTTATTTAAGCAGGCGAGAGGGGCTCAAGACGGCATATTCAGTTTTGGCCGGTCGAAAGCGAAGTTATTTATGAAGGGGAAACAAAATGTCACTTTTAAAGATGTAGCCGGAGTGGATGAAGCCAAAAAAGAATTGGAAGAAATTGTGGACTTTTTGAAACATCCGAAAAAATATACTTCAATGGGGGCGCGGACACCCAAAGGGGTAATTTTAGTGGGTCCGTCGGGAGTGGGTAAAACTTTATTGGCCCGGGCAGTGGCCGGCGAGGCAGGGGTCACTTTCTTTTCTATGGCCGGAAGCGAGTTTATGGAAATGTTGGTGGGAGTAGGAGCCAGCCGAGTACGAGACTTGTTCGATAGTGCTAAAAAGAAAGCCCCAGCAATCATTTTTATTGACGAAATTGACGCAATCGGCAGGCAAAGATCCCGGGCTTTGACCGGCGGACACGATGAAAGAGAGCAGACTTTAAACCAGATTTTAGTGGAGATGGATGGGTTTTCACCGAATGAACAGGTGATTGTGATGGCGGCGACCAACCGGGGAGATTTGTTGGATCCGGCGTTGGTGAGACCGGGGCGGTTTGACCGCAGGATTATTTTAGATATGCCGGACATTGACGGGAGAAAACAGATTATTAAAATCCACAGTCAAAGGAAGCCATTTGATAGTCATGTTGATTGGGATAAATTAGCCAAGCGGACAATCGGGTTTTCCGGCGCGGATTTGGAAAATATGTTGAACGAAGCGGCAATTGCGGCAGCGAGAGTGAGTAAAAAGGCGATTGATATGAAAGACCTGGAAGAGGCGGCTTTGAAAGTAAAGTTAGGGCCGGAGAAGAAATTAAAACAGACAAAAAATGATTTGGAAATGACAGCTTTTCATGAGGCCGGTCATGCGGTGACGTCTTATTATTTGCCGAAAATGGATCCGGTGCATAGAATTTCGATAGTGTCGCGCGGCGGAGCGTTAGGGCACACTTTAATTCCGCCGAAAGCCGATCGGTATACCGAGACAAAGTCGCATTTATTGGCGCAGATCACTTCGCTTTTAGGCGGGAGAACAGCGGAAAAATTGATTTTTAACGAATTAACCGGCGGGGCGGCCAGTGATATTACCCGAGCGTCGGATTTGGCGCGGGCAATGGTGGTAAAGATGGGAATGAGCGATTTGGGGCCGATTAGCTTAGGGGCGGGAGTGGATATTTCTGAATTGGGAATGGCCTGGTATGAACCAGAACAAATTTCTCAAGACATGATGGCGAAGGTAGATGAAGAAGTCAAGAAAATTATTGATAGCTGTGGAAAAAAAGCGCAGGAAATTTTAACTAAACATAAAAATAAACTGGAGGTGGTGGCGAAGGAATTATTGAAAAAAGAGACCTTAGAAAGCGAAGATTTTGAAAAATTAATGGCATGAGCAACGTAATTGAAAAAATTGAACACGATAAAAAGTTAAGGCGTTATTTGATGGCTTTAGTTTTGTTGGCCCTCATTTTAGGAGTGTGGGTAGTCAAGTTTGAAAACGGGCATAAAATCAGGACAATTGGTGATGGGTTGTGGTGGGCGTTAACGGCCGTGACCGGCGGGGCGTACGGCGAGTTAGTGCCGATGACTTTAATGGGCCGGTTGATCGGGGCAGTGTTAATGACAGTAGGATTGGTGCTGTTTTCTTTAATTGTGGCAATTTTTGCCTCGAAAATAATGCGTTATGAAGAGAAGTATTGGACAAAGCGGATAAGACTAGAAATGGACTCAATTAACAACAAACTTTATCGGCTGGAACAAAAACTGGACTATTTGATTAAAGAAAAGAAATAAAAAGTGGTAGTATAATAGGAATTGACCTGCCGAAATTTAGCGGCGGGTTTTTTTATATGGGGAGAAGTTTTGACACAGCGGGTGTTACAGGCAGTGAATATATTTACGGGGTTACGGCCGGAGATGTCTTGCGGCAATGGCAGACTCACACCGAAGCCAGCAAGGAGCAGGATCCGATAGTATTGCCCTTGCCCAGACATACTTTTATTGATGGATCGAGCATCGGCGATTTAACCCAATGGAAAGAAAGCGGGTTGTTTGAAGAGGTAAATGGCAGAGGGGTAGTTTTAATTGCTAGTTTAAAAAATGCTAATGCCGCGTTAGACACAATCGGGGCGGCAAGATGGTTAAAGGCTTTTGGGGCGGAAGAAATTATGTTGATGGCCACCAGACTGTATGGTTTAAGGCAGGATAATGTGTTTTCCAACTTGGAAACAGGTGAGACAAGGGTGGAAACGATGACGGCGTTTGACTCAATTAGTCAAATCGCCGATGCGACTGGCTTAGATGGCAGGAGATTAATTAATCGTTTGGTAATCGGTGAAGCCCATTCCCACATAGCTTTTCAAATGGCTTCGGTAAAAAATTTACCCACATTAGGATTAACGGCGTTTCAGTTTATTGCCGATAAAATTGGACTAGCTCAAAGGGTTAAGTCGAACTGGAGAGTTTTGAGCCCTGATTTCAACCGCCATTCTACATCGGTTTTGCTAGCTGAATATTTAGGATTAGACCAGGTTTCATTCCAGAAAGAAAGAGACAGAGAGACAAGGCAAACAAGATTAATAAATCCGGAAGCAGTGGTAAAACAGTTGTGCAGAGAGGGAGTAGATACAGGGGTGATATTTGATGACGAGTTTCAGACGGGACACACAGTTTTCTTGATAACTGATGCGACCAGAGAAGTGTTGAAGAATTTTATTATTTTGGCTTCGCACGCGAATTTTTCCCAAGAGACCATAGAAAATCTTAATAGCTCGAAAATTACGGAGATGATCGTGACCGATGCAATGCGGCCAGATGTGGCAATCAAGCAATTACAGAATGGGGTTAAAGTACAGGTGCTGCCTGTGCAGGAAAGTTTAGCCGTGGTGGCTGGTCAGTTGTGGCGAGCTGATTGGAAAGAGCCCTTAGTGGATGGGTGGCGGTTGGATCCTTGGCTACAATCAGGGATCTGATGTTACAATAGTTTCATGGAAAATAGGTTGGTTTTGATTGACGGACACGCAATGGTATTTAGGGCGTATTATGCATTTCCGGCAACTTTAACTGACAAAGAGGGAAAACAGATTAATGCTGTTTATGGGTTTTCCTCGATGCTTCTGACGATTATTAAAGAACTGCATCCGGAATATATGGCAGTGGCATTTGATATGGATAAGCCGACTTTCCGGCATTTGGAGTTTGTCGGCTATAAAGCCCAGCGGCCGGAAGTGGATGTCGAGTTAACTGATCAGCTGGAGGGGGTGAAAGAAGTGGTGAGGGCTTTAAATATTCCGATTTTTGAGGTCGAGGGGTTTGAGGGAGATGATGTGATTGGGACGCTGGCTGTTCAGGCCAGCAAGACAGAGGGGATTAAGGAAACAGTGATTGTGACCGGAGATAAAGACGCGCTGCAGCTCGTGGATGACGGGAAGGTCCTGGTTTATATTCCTGCCAGGGGAAAAATCCCGGCCAAAATTTATGACGAAGCGGCAGTGGAAGCAAAAATGGGAGTAGAGCCGGAGCAGGTAACAGACTTAAAAGCGTTGATGGGTGATGCCTCGGATAATATTAAGGGGGTAGTAGGAGTCGGGCCGAAAACAGCGGTGGAGCTGGTTAAAAAATACGGGACAGTGGAAAAAATTTATGAACACATTGAAGAGTTGCCGGGGAAATTAAAACAGAGGATGACTGATGGTTTTGAAGAAGCGCACAGGAGTAAGCATTTGGTGACGATTGTAACTGACGTGCCGATCACATTGGATTTAGAGGCTTGCCGGATTTGCGACTATAATCAGAAACAAGCGGCTCAATTATTTGAAAAGTGGAATTTTAAGTCACTGATTAAAAAATTACCAACAGAAGATCATCCAAAAAACCAATTAGACTTGTTTTAGTTATGATAAAAGTTGCCTTAGTGCATGATTATTTAAATGAGTTTGGGGGAGCGGAAAGAGTTTTGCTGGCTCTATCCGAGATTTGGCCGGAAGCGCCGATTTATACGGCGTTTTGCCGGAAAGATTCGGAAAGCTATAGGCGGTTTAAGGGCAAAAAAATTATTACTTCCTGGGCGCAAAAAATACCTTGGTTTAAAGAAAAACTTTATTCGCCTTTGCGGTTTTTAGCACCAAAGATATGGGGTAGTTTTGAAAAACAACTGGCAGACCATGACATAGTTATTAGTTCAAGCAGTTGGTATATCACTAAAGGTTTTAATGATATCTGCTACTGTCACACGCCGCCGCGGTGGCTGTATGGCTATAAAACCAGCCAGGATTGGCAGAGGTTTTGGTTGGTGAGAGTGTATGCCACAATTGTCGGTTACTTTATGCGGCATTATGATTTCCAACAGGCGCAAAAAGTGAAATATTTTATTGCTAATAGCAAGGAGACGAAGCGGAGGATAGAGAAGTTTTACAGGAGAGAAAGTGTGGTGATATACCCGCCAATAGATTTGCCCCACTTCGCCAAAGGCTACGCTGGGGCTAAACGGGATTACTATTTAATAGTATCTCGTTTAGTGGGGAGCAAGGGAATTGAACTAGGGGTTGAGGCGGCAAAAAAGTTGGGGTTTAAATTAAAGATTGTAGGGGAAGGGCCTTTAAAAATCGAACCTGAAAAAAATATTCAAGTATTAGGCCAGGTGAATGATCAAGAATTGGGAAGACTTTACAGCGGGGCGAAGGCATTTTTGGCTTTAGCAAAAGACGAAGATTTCGGGATTACGCCGCTGGAGGCGATGGCCTGCGGTACGCCGGTAATTGCTTTTAACGGCGGAGGTTATAAAGAAACAGTGGTTGACCCCACTTCGCGCAAGGCTTCGCGGGGCGCAGGGGCAACGGGGTTATTTTTCGACGATTATTCGGTGAAATCTTTGATGCAGGCGATTAAAAAATTTGAGAAAATGAAGTTCAAGCAGGAAGATTGTTTTGAGCAGGCGAAAAAGTTTAATAAGGAAAGATTTAAACAAGAAATTAGGGAATTTGTTGAGAGTAAGTTAAAATAGCTTCATGGGAAAAGTGGTTTTGGAAGTGAAAAATTTAACCAAAGTTTTTGGCGGCCGGAAACGGCCGACGGTGGCCGTGGACCACATTTCCTTTAAAATTAATGAAGGTGAGATTGTGGGATTTTTAGGTCCAAACGGAGCGGGAAAAACTACGACCATTCAGATGTTGTTAGGAACGACCTCTAAAACTTCGGGCCAGATTAAATATTTCGGCAAAGAGTTTGAGAAAAATAGATCAGAAATTATGCAGCAAGTTAATTATGCTTCGGCCTATATCCGTCTGCCTTGGAGAATGACGGTTTGGGAAAATTTGATGGTTTATGCCAAGATGTACGGAGTAAAAAATCCAAGAGAAAGGGTTAAGTTGGTATTGGAGCTTTTTAGGATGAGTAAATATACGAATAAAGGTTTTAATACGCTTAGTTCCGGCCAGATAACGCGGGTGATGTTGGCAAAAGCGATGATTAATTTCCCTAAACTACTGTTATTGGATGAGCCGACGGCGAGTTTGGACCCGGAAGTGGCTGATAAAGTCCGGAAGTTTTTATTGAGGCAGCAGGAAAAATATAATGTGTCGATATTATTTACTTCGCATAATATGGCAGAGGTAACAGAGGTATGTGACAGGGTAATTTTTTTGAGAAAAGGTAAAATTGTGGCAGAAGATACACCCAAAGGTTTAGCCAGAAGAATTAAAATTTGTACTCTGCGCTACCGAGTAGGGGATAAAGAAACAGAGGTAAAAATTAATGAAGAAGAGATTGCCTCGTTTTTGAATGATTTGGCCAAGCGCGAGATTAAATATGACGAGATCAGCATTGACAAGCCGACATTAGAAGATTTCTTTTTATCACAACTATGAACAGAGGTAGAATCAACGCTGTCATCTGGAGGCATTTATATAATTTCCGGCACAGTCTGGACCGGCTGGCGGATAGTTTTTATTGGCCGGCAGTAGATATTTTGCTTTGGGGATTAACCAGTGTTTATATTCAAAAATCCGGCGCAAATGTATCGCAGATTGTGCTAATGATTTTATCCGGATTGGTGCTGTGGATGGTTGTTTGGCGCAGCCAATATGAGATTACGATTAATTTGTTGGAAGAGCTGTGGAGTAGTAATTTAGTGAATTTATTCTCGACGCCATTAAAGGTGAGCGAATGGATTGTGGCGGTGGTAATTTTGGGCTTAATGAAGATGGTAACAACAATTAGTTTTGCGACGTTATTAATTTGGTTACTGTATAAAATTAATGTTTTGTCAGGATTGGGATGGTTACTGTTGCCATACATGGCACTTTTGTTAATGTTTGGCTGGGTGGCGGGATTTTTGGTGGCTGGATTAATTCTTCGGTTTGGGATGAGAATTCAGGCTTTGGCCTGGATGGCGATTTATGTTTTGTCGCCGTTTTCGGCGGTGTTTTACCCTTTGTCAGTTTTGCCGGTTTGGGCGCAAAAAATAGCGGCTTGGGTGCCGACCAGTTATATTTTTGAGGGGATGAGGGCAGTTTTATCTGGAGGGCAGATAGAGATGACAGGTTTAATCAAAAGCGCAGTTTTAACTACGGTTTATTTACTGCTATCAATTTGGTTTTTCTTTCTTTGTTTTAAGGAGTCGAAAAAAATCGGTTTAGCGAGATTGGAGTAAGATGCCTGAGCTTCCAGAGGTAGAGACAATCAGACGACAATTAAATGCTGTTTTGGTGGGGCAGAGGATAAAAGGCCTTACCGCCTTCGCCAAGGCTTCGGCGGTCGAAGCAAGTGTTATCGGCAAGAAAATTTTAGGCGTGAGACGGAAAGCAAAAATGATAATTATTGAGTTAAGCGGAGGAGTAAGTTTGTTGATCCATTTAAAGATGACTGGCCAGTTAATTTATAATGGCCAGAAAAATAAATATACGCGGGCCATTTTTGAATTAGATAAGGGGAAACTGTTGTTTAATGATTTGCGACGGTTTGGGTGGATAAAAGTCATTAAGAATAAAGATTTAAGATTAATGATTAACGATTTACCGCCGGATGTGGTGGACAAAGAGTTCACCCTGAACTATTTAAGAAAGATACTTAAAAGTTCAGGGCAGGCTGTAAAAATCGTATTAATGGATCAGAAAAAAATGGGAGGAATCGGGAATATTTATGCTAATGAAAGTTTGTATTGTGCCAAAATTGATCCGCGAATCCCAGCAAAAAAAGTTAAAAAAATTAAAGAGCTGCACCAATACACAATAAAGGTAATTAATCAGGGAATAAAGTATGGCGGGTCGACGGCTTCCGATGAAAATTATGTTAACGCTTTAGGCAAAGGCGGGCATTATCAGGAACACTTTTTGGTTTATGAGCGAGAAGGGAAAAAATGTTCCAGGTGTGGCAGTGAGATAAAAAAGATAAAATTAGGGGGAAGAGGGACGTATTATTGCCCAGGTTGCCAGAAATGAATTTACAAAACTTAAGTTTACAAAATTTCCGGAATTATAAAAAGAGAGCGTTTGCGTTTGGAGAAAAGACAACGGTAATCAGCGGGGACAATAGTGTCGGGAAGAGTAATATTTTGGAAGCGATTTTTTTATTGGCGGCGGGGAAAAGTTTTCGGGCAGAGAAAGACGAAGAAATGATTTTATACGGTCAGGAGTTTGGAAGAGTGACTGGGCAGGCGGGAGAGACAGAATTAGCGGTTTTTTTGTCCAAACCAAAAAGGTTTTTTGTGAATGATGTAGCGAAGCGGAAGATGGATTTTGTGGGAAACTTCCGGTGTGTTTTATTTCGGCCGGAAGACATTGATTTAGTGCTGGGGTCGCCAAGCCTAAGACGGGAATATCTAAACTTTGTCTTAGAGCAAGTTGACCGGGAATACCGACGCTGTCATTTGTCTTATCAAAAAGGCGTCAGGCAGAGGAACAGGCTTTTAGAAAAAATTCGAGAGGGCGAGGGAAACAGACGGCAGTTAATATTTTGGGACCAGCTGTTAATAAGAAATGGGGACGTAATTAGTCAAAAGAGAGAGGAGTTTATAAATTTTATCAATGCAAAACTGGCGGCAGATAGTTTAAATTTATCTTTAGTTTATGATAAAAGCGTGATTTCGGAAGGCCGATTAAAACATTATACTGCAAATGAAATAGCGGCCGGAAAAACGTTGGTCGGGCCGCATAGGGATGATTTTAAGTTTATTATGCAAAGAAAAGGGAAAGCCGCTAAAGATTTAAGTATTTACGGTTCAAGGGGAGAGCAGAGAATGGCGGTCTTAGGAGTAAAAGTAAACGAACTGGAGTTTATTGAAGCCAAAACTGGAGAAAGACCGGTTTTGTTATTGGACGATATTTTTTCCGAGCTGGACCATGACCATCGGGAAGAAGTGTTTAAGCTCTTGGAAAAACAGCAAACAATTATGACAACGGCGGATGAGCATTTGATACCGAAAAGACTGAAAACTTTAGATATAATTAAATTATGACGAAAATTAAAAAAGTCGAAGCCAGGGAAATTTTGGATTCTAAAGGCACACCGACCGTAGAAGTAAAAGTGGTATTGGAAAACGGTCTTACGGCCACGGCGGCGGTAGCGTCAGGTGCTTCGACCGGTAGCGCGGAAGCTTGCGAGCTAAGAGATGGGGATTCCACGCGATATTTTGGCAAAGGCGTCTTAAAAGCAGTGAAAAATATTAACACGGAAATTAATGATTTATTAGTGGATCAAGAGGTGACAGATCAGGAAAAGATTGACGAAATGATGATTAAGTTAGACCCCACTCCGCAAAAAGCTACGCTAGGGGCTAACGCGGTAGTTGGTGTTTCCATGGCGGTTTGCCGGGCGGCAGCTTTAAGCTTAAACCTACCTTTGTATAAATATTTTGGGCAATTAAGCGGCAATAAAAAGCTGAAGATGCCGCAGCCGCAGATTTTAGTGCTGGAGGGCGGTAAGCACGGCAACTGGTCAACCGATTGCCAGGAATTTATGGTCCTACCCAAGCTAGAAAAATTCGGCAATTTTAGCGAAATGTTAAGGGTGGGAACAGAAATTTTCAGCGCTTTAGGAAAATTTTTAAATGAAAAAGGCTACAGCGTCGGCGTGGGATTTGAGGGGGCGTATATGCCAAGAGAAATAAAGGGAAATGAGGAGGCATTGGAATTAATAGTGGAGGCAATTAAAGCGGCCGGATTTAAGCCGGGCGAAGAAGTGGTACTCGGAATTGACGGGGCGGCCAGCGAGTGGTTTAAAGACGGCAAATACCGTGATTTAAGTCCGGAAGAATGGACAGAGAAAATTATCAGGTGGACAAAAAAATACCCGATTTGGTCTTTGGAAGACATGTACGAAGAAGAGAGTTGGCAGGATTGGACGGATTTGACGGCGAAAGTTGGCAACTGGCTACAAGTTATCGGCGACGATCTATTAACGACGAATGTTGAGAGGATTAAAAAAGCGATTAAGTTAAAGGCCTGTAATAGTGTCTTGATTAAGTTAAACCAAATAGGAACAGTAACGGAAACTTTAGAGGCAATTAGATTAGCAATAGACAATAAAATGGCGACGATTGTGTCCCACCGGGGAGGGGAAACCAACGATGATATGATTGCTGATTTGGTGGTCGGCGCCGGTTGTGAACAGTCTAAATTCGGCGCTCCGTGCCGAGGGGAAAGAATTGCTAAATACAACCGGTTGTTGGAAATCGAGAGGGAAATATGATTAAAGCCGTGATTTTTGATGCCGGAGGGGTTTTATGCGATTGGGAAACAATCTGTAGGAAATTTGCTGAAGAAATAAACGTTGATTATAAAAAATTTATGGAAGTTTATTTAAAGCATTCTTTTGATCCGGAATTTGGTTCAGATATTGGGCAGATGACAGCAGATGAATTTTTTAAAAAAATAACTCTGGAGTTAGGCGTGCCGGAAAAAGCCTTAGATTGGCGGAAGAGGTTTGTGCCGGGGTTTAAACGGATCGAGCCAACTTATAAATTATTAGATGAATTAAAGGGGAAATTTCGGTTAGGGATGCTGACAAATTCCAAGATTGGTTTGTGGGATGAGTGGGAGAGTATCGGACATTTTAAGGACTACTTTGAGGTAATTATGGATTCATCGACAGTACATTTATTAAAGCCGGACCCAGAAATGTTTAACCTGCTTTGCCAAAGATTAAATCTGAAGACGGAAGAATGTTTATTTATTGACGACGACAGTAAAAATACCGGGGCGGCGGAGAAATTTGGATTTAAAACAGTGCATTTTACTGAGCCGGAAGTATCGGTGGCGGCTATCAAAAATGTTTTGGGAATAGAGTAAAATACAGATATGGAACAGTTTAACCAGAAAGTCTTGAAACAGCTTTATCGGCCGCCAAAGGATTCGCATAAGGGGCAGAACGGGAAACTGTTGGTAATCGGCGGCAGCAATCTTTTCCATAGCGCGTCGATGTGGAGCTTAGAAGTGGCGTCCAGAATCGTGGATATGGTGTTTTACTCATCTGTGCCGGTGAACGAGGCAATTGTCAAAAAACAGAAAGAAAGATTTCAAAATGGGATTATCGTGCCTAGAGGGAAAATTGACGAATATATTAACGAGTCAGATTGTATTTTAATCGGTCCAGGGATGGAAAGGGGACAAGAGACAAAAGAGAAAACTAATCAGTTGCTGAAGCGTCACCAAAATAAGAAATGGGTGATTGATGGCGGGGCGTTGCAGGTGATGGACAAAAATTTATTAAACAAAAATATGATAATTACACCGCATCATCAGGAATATAAATTATTATTTGGCGAGGAAAAAATTGAAGTAATGGCGAAAAAACATAAGTGCACGATTGTGTTAAAGGGAAGGGAAGATGTGATTTGTAATTCGAAGCAGTGTTTAATTAATCAAACCGGCAATGAAGGAATGACTAAAGGGGGAACAGGGGATGTCTTGGCGGGTTTAATTGCGGCCTTGTATTGTAAAAATGAGGCGTTTTTGGCGGCGAGCTGTGGAACTTATTTAAATGGTTTGGCGGGAGATCGGCTGTACGCCAAGATTGGTCCTTATTTTAACACGAGCGATTTAGTCAGAGAGATTCCGAGGGTGATGGGGGAGGTAATAAGCTAGCGTATTTTTCTCTAAATTCTTGGGGAAGATGACGTGCGCCAACTACTTGATCTTCAGGTTTCGCCACTAAAATTGTTCCGTCAGCTTCAAACGGGGGAACACAGATTTCAATTACTTCCAGGCCGCTTTCACTGGCAATCCAGCTACCAGTCCAACCTTGGCCGTAGGTGACTAGTTGGGGTTCGTCTTTTTCACCATTAAATTCATAACAAACGGTTTCTCCATCAGGACTAAGACCTAACCAGTAACCCTGGCCTTTAATCACTGATTCAATGAAAATTCTTGGACCGGTCCAGTGTTGAATAGGGGTAGAATGATTAGGTTCGATGGTAATTAAAGCTGCATCCATTTGTTCATTAGCTTCTGGATCGGTAAATTTAATCACTTCACAAACGACACCAGTGCTGCCGGGAACATCATCAAGGCCAGCCTTTCGAGTTTCGTAAGATTTGTCGCCAAGTTGAATAGTATTTTGACCAGCTATTTTTAAGATTTCTTGACGAAGACCTTGAGTTTCCGTGTTGATCATAAGAGAAATTATACAAGTAAAATTTACTAAAAGTCAATATTATAGGTTTGATTATTTTTCCCCATAAACTGACAGCAGTTATATACTACAACTATGAAGTATTTGTTTTTACTGGCGCATCCGGATGATGAAGCAGTGGCGGCCGGGGGGACAATCCGGCTGTTGGCAAATAAGGGAAATGAGATTGCAGTGGTGTTGGCAACTAAGGGTGAGGTGGGGGCCCCACTTCGCTCCGACGGAAAAGTCGGAGCTTCGCTAGGGGTAAACAGGATTGATGAATTTAAAAAGTCGTGCGAAATTCTAGGAGTAAGCAAATGCGAAATTCTGAATTTTAAAGACGGAGAGGTAAATAATAAGATTGTTTGGGGCGGGTTGGAATTGGCTTTTATTGATGCAATTGAAAAATATCAGCCGGACGTAGTGATGACGTTTGACCATTCGGGTTGGTATTTTCACTTAGACCACGTGGGGGTCTCAATAGCAGCTTTACGGGCGGTCCAACACGCAAAACTTAAGGTGCAAGCCTTGGTGTTTATGTTGTTTCAGCCGCCGGGAATTAAGCTTAAATGGCCGTACGTGTACCAGAAAAAATTGCCGATTACCCACACAGTAGAGGTTAAAAGCGTGCTTAAACAAAAAGTCGCGGCGATTGAAGCGCACTCCAGCCAAAGCATGAATTTTCTGCCATTAATGAAGCTGGGACTGATGAATAAAGAGTATTTTCAGTTGGTTTTAGCGACAAAAAAAGGCAAAATGTGGTTTAATAAAAGCGAGATATTTAAGAAAATATGAATGTGTTTATTTTTCATGGCACAATGGGTAGTCCGGAGGCTAATTGGTTTCCGTGGCTAGAGAGAGAGTTAAAAAGTTTAGGAATTGAAGTGTTTGTGCCGAAATTTCCGACACCGGAGGGGCAGAGCTTGGAAAATTGGTTGAAAGCGTTTGAGCCGTATCAAGATAAAGTCAACGGTGAAACTGTTTTTGTCGGCCATTCAATGGGACCGGGGTTTTTCTTAAGATTATTAGAGAGAAGGACGAGCCCGATTAAGACGGCAATTTTAGCGGCGCCGTTTGATGGTTTTATCGGAGAAGAACCATATGACACGCTTAATAAAACTTTTATAGATCATCCGTTTGACTTTGTAAAAATTAAACAAAATTGTCATCAGTTTGTCGTGATGGTCGGTGACGACGATCCCTATGTAGCGATTAAATTTCCCCAGAGAATTGCGGACAATTTAGGGGTGAAACTGCAGATTATTAAGGGCGGGAAGCATTTAAATAGCGAGGCCGGTTATACGAAATTTCCGGAAGCGTTGGAAGAGATAAAGAAACTTATTTAAGTTTTTGTGGTAAAATCAAAGCGATGGCTGACGGGCAGATTAGACAACTGGCGGCAATTTCTCCACTAGACGGAAGATATCAGGATAAAGTCAAAGAACTAGAAAAATATTTCAGCGAAGGCGCTTTAATTAAACAAAGAGTTTGGGTAGAAGCAAAATATGTGTTGGCATTGGTCGATTTTTTAGAAACCGTGAAGGTTTCGGGACAGGAAAAACAGCGATTATTAACGTGGGCAAAAAATTTAACGGATAAAGATTGTTTAAGAGTCAAAAAGATTGAGGCAGAAATTAATCATGATGTTAAGGCGGTGGAGTATTTTATCAGAGAAAATTTAGGCAAGTTGGGCTTAAAAAAATTATCGGTTTGGATCCATTGGGGCTTGACCAGCGAGGATGTGAATAATCTGGCTTATGGTGTGATTTTGTCGCGGTTTAAGAAAGAACAATTAGTGGTTTTAGAAAAGAAAGTTATAGAAAAACTACTGAAAATGGCCGGGAAATATACAAGCGTGGTGATGCCGGCTAGGACACACGGACAAATAGCGGTGCCGACGACGGTCGGGAAAGAATTGGCGGTGTTTGTCGGGCGGGCCAGCTGGTGGCTGAAGAAAATTAAAGAGCAAAAACTGGGCGGTAAACTCAATGGAGCAGTAGGGAATTTTAATGCTCAAGTTAAGCTTTATCCGAAAAAAGACTGGTTAAATTTCAGCCAGAAATTTATCAGTGGCTTGGGTTTACAGCCGGTAGCGGTCACTACCCAGATTGAACCGGGTGACCGGACAGCACTCTTTTTAGACTTAATCAGGGGACTGAATAATGTTTGGCTGGATTTGAGTAAAGACTGCTGGCTGTATATTTGTTTGGATTATTTTAAACAAAAGGGGACAGGGAAAGAGGTCGGGTCGTCAACGATGCCGCATAAAGTCAACCCCATTGATTTTGAAAACGCTGAGGGAAATCTGGAATTGGCCAATAGTATTTTAATGATGATGAGTAATAAATTGATGATTTCGCGCTTGCAGCGAGACTTGTCAGATTCGACGGTGAAGCGGAACTTTGGGGTGGTCTTCGGCCATACAGCATTAGCGATTAAAAGTCTGATGAAGGGATTGGGGAAGATTGAGCCTAACACGGAATTTTTAAAACAGGAAATTAAAAATCATCCGGAAATGCTGGGAGAGTTGGAACAGTTGAAGATGAAAGTGGCTGGTGATGAGCAGGCTTATGAAAAAATAAAGAAAATGACAAGAGGGAAAGGGGTAGGCCCCACTTTTCCGGCCAGTTGGCGGATTCGTGGGGCAATGGAATACATTGGTTTAGCGGAAAAAATTACTAAATTAGTGATTAAAAAATAAGATGAACATTGCGATTATCGGAACCCAATGGGGGGATGAAGGTAAAGGCAAGATTGTTGATTTATTAACGCAAAAAAAGAAAGTTAAAGCAGTGGTGCGCTACCAGGGTGGTCCGAATGCCGGCCATACGGTGGTCGTCCGGGGCGAAAAACATGCCTTTCATTTATTACCGTCAGGCATTCTTTATCCGGATAAAACCTGCGTGATTGGCAACGGAGTGATTATTGATCCGGCAGTGTTGGCAGAAGAGATTAAAATTTTGGAAGACAGCGCCGGTAAAAAACATGCCCGGATTTTGATTTCCGAAAAATGCCATTTAATTATGCCATGGCATAAAATAAGGGATGTTTTAGACTGCGGCAAAATCGGGACAACCGGCCGGGGTATCGGTCCTTGTTATGAAGACGCGGTGGGCCGAAGAGGAATTCGGCTGATAGATGCGGCTAATAAAAAAAGGCTGGGTTTAAGGATTAAAGAGGAACTGACTTGGAATCGGTGTCTGATTAAGACCTGGAAGGGAAAGTTTAATTTAAGCAGCGAGAAAATTTTAAGTGATTATTGGCAGGCATTAGAGGGGATTAAGAAAAACCCATTGATTCAAATTGGTGACGTGACCGAGTGGTTGTGGGAAACGGAAAGAAAGGGCGGGGAAATAATTTTTGAAGGGGCTCAGGCGACGCTTTTGGATATAAATCACGGCACATATCCGTTTGTGACCTCATCGAATTCGACGGTGGGTGGTTTATTAACCGGGACAGGCTTCCGGCCGAAAAAGCTTGAGGTGATTGGAGTGGTAAAAGCTTACACGACTCGTGTCGGCAGTGGGCCGTTCCCGACAGAATTAATTAATAAAACCGGGGAGAGAATCCGGGAGATTGGCCACGAATACGGGACGACGACCGGCCGGCCGCGGCGCTGCGGCTGGTTGGATATTCCCAGTTTAATTTATGCGAAAAAGATTAATAATTTGGACAGCTTAGCGATGACGAAACTGGATGTGTTAACAGGAATTGGGGCGTTGAAGATTAAAGTCAATCCGAATTTTAGCGTGGATACGGTCGAGTTAAGCCGGCAACGGCCGGTTTACGAAACTCTATCTGGTTGGAATGAGAATATTGCTAAAATCAGGCGGTTTGAGCAGTTGCCTCAAGCGGCAAAGAAGTATATAAAAAGAGTGGAGCAGTTAACCGGACTACCAATAAAGTTAATCGGCGTCGGCTCGGACCGGCGGGCAATTATTAGAAAAAATGTCTAAGATATTTTATAAAGCTTTGGGAAAAACAGAAATTTGGCCGGAAATTTCCGGGGCCAACCCTTGTGAGATTACGTATGATGATGTATTAATTGTGCCGCAGGCGGATACTAATGTTGCCTCCAGAAAAAACCCGGATATTTCCGTCAATTTGGGACCGTACCATTTAACCAAGCCGATTATCGTGGCGCCGATGGATACGATTTGCGGGGAGAAAATGATCCGGTTAATGCATAAACTTGGCGGAATCGGAACTTTACCCAGGGGTGATTTGAAAAAAAACAGCGAGCTTTGCCGACAACTGACTAAAGAGAAAATCCGGTGCGTTTATGCCATTGGAATGAGAAATCATCTGGAACAGGCGAAAACATATAAAAAATGCGGGGCTAAGGCGGTTTTGTTGGATGTGGCCCATGGGGGAATGCGGTCGGTGGTGCAAGCGGCCAAAGAGATTAAGAAAAAATTAAAACTGACGGTGATATGCGGCAATATTGCTAATTATTCTCAGGTGATGGAATACCAGCGGGAGGGGTTGGAAGTTGTCAGAGTGGGGGTCGGGCCGGGGGGTTTATGTATTACCCGGTTAGTGGCCGGGGCCGGATTGCCGCAAATGGCGGCAGTTTTAGAAACGGCAGAAAGCGGTTTACAGATTATTGCTGACGGTGGTATTAGGAAGCCGGCAGATATGGCGAAAGCGATTGCGGCGGGAGCAAGCTTGGTGATGATTGGGTCATTGTTGGCAGGGACAGAAGAAACACCAGGAGAGGTGATTGGCGGGAAGAAGAAAGCGCGCGGGCAGGCATCGGCAGATTACATGAAAGACAATGGGGTAGAGTTAGGCGAATTTAGGGCGGCAGAGGGGATTTATACCATGGTAGAAGTTAAAGGTTCAGCCGAGCACGTGATTAATGATTTGGCGGCTGGTTTAAGAAGTGCGATGTCCTACACCGGAGCGTCAAACCTGAAAGAATTTCAGGAAAAAGCTCAGTTTGTGTTAGTGTCCAAGGCGACGATTAGGGAAAATCAAGCGCACATACTTTGGGATTGATATTTAACGCAATAGATGCGATAATTGTTGCGGAGATTACTTATGTTTCATCCGAAATTTTCGATTACCAATCCGATTTTAAAACACATCGGCCAGATTGAAGGGGCGAAAGAAGTGGTGGATTATGCAGTGATGGTGCCGGCGTGGGAGGCGAAGTTTAAAGAGGAAGCAAAGGTACGGACAGTACATTTCGGCACGAAAATCGAAGGCAATGAACTGAATTATTCTCAGGCGCAGAGGGTGATGGAGGGAGAGGAAGTGATTGCCCGGGAGCGGGATATCCAGGAAGTGATTAATTACCGGAATGTGTTGGAATATATTGATCGGTTGGGCGAACGATACAATATCGAAGGGCCGGGAAGGGCAACGGCCTATTCAGAATCGTGGTTGAAAAAAATGCATGAATTGACGACGGAAAAGGTTTTGGAAAAAGAAAATCGGGGGGAATATAGGGAAAACAGCGTGGTAATTAAAAACAGTTTTACCGGCGAGGTCAGCTTTCGACCGCCCATGGCTTTAGAAGTACGGGTGCAAATTGAGGAGTTTTTCAGTTGGATAAACAGCGACTTAGGACAAGATATTCACCCAATTTTGAGGGCAGGAATTACTCATTATGAGTTGGTGAGAATTCACCCGTTTGTGGATGGTAACGGCCGGGTGGCCCGGGCTTTTGCCCTATTGGTTTTGTACCGCGAGGGGTATGATGTGAAGCGGTTTTTTTCCTTGGAAGAATATTTTGATAAAAATGCGGAAGAGTATTATGTAGCGCTGCAGTCTGTCTCAAGAAAGAACGGCGATTTAACTTTATGGCTGGAATTTTTTACCAAAGCTTTAGCGATAGAGCTTAATAAAATTAAAGACCGGGTCAGAAGTTTGTCAATTGATTTCCGGTGGCGGGACCGGCTGGGTCGACAGATTGCTTTATCGGAAAGGCAGATTAAATTAATTGAATATTTGACGGAAAAAGAGCAATTAATTGTAAAAGATGGCCGGGCGGTGCTGCCGAACGTGTCGGACGATACGATTTTAAGAGATATTAAAGATTTGATGGCAAAGGGAGTGGTAAAGAAACGCGGCAGCACTAAAAATGCTTATTACGTGATGAAGAAATAGAAGTTAATTGGCTCGACATGCAAAATTTCCAGGTGCTCAATCGTTTGCGACTCTTCTCGGCGTTTCGCCGGGAATCTCGCCAGACATCTTGCGCTCCTGAAATTTGTATATCTGCGCCAACATTATTTTTTAGCTATAATCAGGTATGAAGTTTAAAAAATTGGCAGAATATTTGGAGAAGATTGAAAAAACAGCCTCTAGGTTAGAAATGACGCGGCATTTGGCGGAATTGTATCAGGAAGCGAGCGGGGAGGAAATTGATCAAATTGTGTATTTGTCGCTGGGGAATTTAAGGCCAAAATTTGAAGGAATCGAGTTTAATTTGGGCGAAAAAATGATCCTGAGGGTGATTGCCGGAGCTTACGGTATGGAGTTAAAAAAAGTAGAGGCAGAATATAAGAAAAGGGGGAATTTGGGGGAGGTAGTAAAAACATTGGGTGTAACCTCGCCAAAAGCTGACGCATTTAGGCGGGCAGGAAATCTTTCAGTGGCGGAAGTATATAAAAAATTATTTGATATTGCGATGGATGAAGGCCAGGGAAGCCAGGACAGAAAAGTAAATAATATGGCGAGATTGTTGCAGGATTTGGATAATTTGTCGGCCGGATTTACCGTGCGGATTCCGGTTAATAATTTACGGCTGGGGTTTTCAGAAATGACGGTTTTGGATGGGTTGTCCTGGATGGCGAAAGGCGATAAAAGTCTCAGGCCGGATTTGGAGCGGGCATTTAATGTGAATGCGGACATCGGCAAAATTGCCAGAATTTTTAAACAAGAAGGCTTAAAAGGGATTAGCGGAGTTAAAGCAATACTGGGAGTGCCGATTAGGCCAGCCAAGTCCGAACGGCTCCCCAGCGCGGAGAAAATTGTGGAAAAGTTAAGCGTGTTTGCGGTGGAAGGGAAGTGGGATGGTTTGAGAGTCCAGATTCATTATGATAAGGGGAAATATGTGAAGTTGGCGGGTCAGGAAGATTTATTTGGGGCTAAGAAAAGAAATTTTGTGAGAATTTTTTCAAGAAACCTGGATAATATGACTGAAATGTTTCCGGATATTGCCAAAGCCTGTGAAAGTTTACCAGTAAAAAGCGTGATTCTAGACGGAGAAGCGGTGGGTTGTGATCCGAAAACAGGCAAATTGTTAGCGTTTCAGGAAACAGTGCAGAGAAAAAGAATCCATGGGGTGGGACAAAAAGCCGAGGAAATGCCGATAAAGGTATTTATTTACGACATTTTGCTACTCAATGGGGAGAATTTAATTGAAAAGACTTTTAGGGAAAGAAGAAAGTTATTGGAAAAGACCCTGAACCACTCGCAAAGCTTGGGTTCAGGGCAAGTATTAAATTTAGCGGATCAAGAAATTATTAGTGATGTTAAAAGACTGCGGGAGTTGATGACGAAATATTTAAAGATGGGACTGGAAGGAGTGATGTGTAAGAAGTTAACGACCAGTTATCAGGCAGGGGCGAGAAATTTTAACTGGGTGAAACTGAAAAAAGCGACCGAGGGCGAGTTGGTGGACACAATCGACTGTGTAGTGATGGGCCATTATTTAGGTAAGGGAAAACGGACGGGGTTTGGAGTAGGGGCGTTCTTAGTGGGGGTTGTTGACCCGACTTCGCCAAAGGCTTCGTCGGGCGCAGTCGGCTCGATTGCCAAGATTGGTACAGGTTTAACCGATGAGCAGTGGCGGGAGTTAGCCACGAGATGCAAGAAGCTAGAGGTTAACAAAAAGCCGGAAGAATACTTGGTGGATAAGAATTTGGACTGTGATGTTTGGGTAAGGCCGGAGTTAATTACCGAAATTTTGGCGGATGAGATTACCAGAAGCCCGATTCACGCGTTTGGACTAGCCTTGCGCTTTCCGCGGTTAGTCAATTTCCGGGATGATAAAAACTTAAGCGAAGCGACGAGCAGAAAAGAGCTGGAAAGATTATTTAAACTACAAAAAATTACTTCTTGAGATTTTTTAGAAACGGGGTGTAGAGGTCATCGCGAGGAGAGATAAAAAATTCTTGGGTGTGATCTTTTTGGTCAAACTGAATTTTGGAATAGCCGCGGATTAGACAAAGCGGAGTTTGTTCGTTGCCTTCGCCCATATGGACGACGGCTAAAGCGGATAAAGCGTCAATTAAATTGGAGCTGGCCCTTACCAGGGGCCGATTGAAAATATCGGTTTTATCAGTGTAGAAATAAACCGGATTCAGTCCGAAAAAACCGATGGCAATACCCAGGTGACCCCAGCGGAAGGGAAGACAAAAAGAATCGGCAATAATAATCCCGAGGTGTTTGAGGGAAAATTTTTTAGTTAAGTAGGCCCAAATTTTTTTGGCTTCCAGATGCGGGTTTTTTGGCCATAAAACGTAATAACCATTGGCATTAGAGCGATCGATGCCGGCAAAAGGAGTGAGGGTGTGGTCTTTGACAGTCATAGAGGAGGGGTTGTCTGGGAGGTAGGCGTCGGCCTCTTGTTTGATTAAAGCAATCCGGTCGGTAGTGGGGGTTATCCTGACGGTCCGGCCCTGAGAAATACTGACGATTTTGGAAGTAATGACCAAAATATCCTTGTCTTTTAAAACAGATAAATATTCATCTAACAGATTGTAAAGATCGTCTTTTGGGGGCAGGAATTTCCGGGTTTTGATAGGGAGAAATTTCATGGCATAATCATATCATGGCGGAACAAGCAGGTTTAACTAATAAAGAAGCTGAAGAGAGATTAAAACAATTCGGGGAGAATAAGTTAAAAGAGAAAAAAGGTTTCAGTGGTTTAAAGATTTTATTGTCCCAATTTAAGTCGCCGCTAATTTATATTTTAGTGATTGCCAGCGGGGTGACTTGGGTAATGGGTGATACTGTGGATGCGGGCGTGATTGGTGCGGCAGTCATTTTGAACACAATTTTAGGATTTTTTCAGGAACTAAAGGCAGAAAAGGGATTAGAGGCATTGTCGAAAATTCTGACACCGAAAGCTAAAGTAATCAGAGACGGACAGAGACAAATAATTGAGGCAAAAGAGGTGGTGCCGGGGGATGTGTGTATCTTGGAAATGGGAGAAAAAGTAGCGGCAGACGGGGTAATGATTGAGGTAAACAACTTAAGTTTAAACGAAGCAATGCTGACAGGGGAGAGTCAAGCGGTTAATAAGCGGGTCGACGATGAAGTTTATATGGGGACAATTGTGGTGAGCGGGATTGCTAAGATGTTAGTTAAGACTACGGGGCAGAAAACAAAGATGGGGAAGATTGCCGAAAGCTTGGCAGAAACTGAGGAGCCAGCCACTCCTTTACAAAAACAGCTGAATCGGTTTGCCGGAAAATTAACAGTTATCATCGGCTTGATTTGCGGGTTAATTTTTATAATTGGTTGGTTAAAAGGCCATCCGTTGGTAGAAATTTTTACTACCAGCGTAGCAATAGCGGTGGCGGCGATTCCGGAAGGCTTGGTAATTGCGCTGACGGTGATTTTGGCCATAGGTATGCAGAGGATTTTTAAGCGGAAAGCCTTAGTGAGGAAGCTGTTGGCCGCAGAAACACTTGGGAGTGTGACAGTGATTGCTTGCGATAAAACCGGGACTTTAACGGAAGGGAAAATGACAGTAGTTAAAGCGTTGACGGACGATGAACCATTACTAAGGAAAGCAGCGGTGTGGTGCAATGACTTACGAGACCCGTTGGAGATTGCCATGAAAGACTGGGCGGGCGAACAAGAAAAAACTAGCAGATTGGATAGCATTCCGTTTGACCCGAAGACTAAACTGATTGTTACTTTGCATTTGGGATTAATGTTGGTTTCCGGGGCGCCGGAAGTGGTGCTGGGAAAATGTAAAATAAAAAACGAAGAAAGAAAAATAATTTTAAAACAGTTTGAGACCGAAGCAAAATTAGCTCACCGGCTGGTAGGGTTTGCCTATAAGAATATAGGTAACAAAAGTAGGATAGGTAGTATAAGTAATGACTTAATCTGGCTGGGGGTGTTGGTTTATGAAGATCCTATCAGAGAAGGAGTTAAAGACGCTTTAATTGAAGCAAGACAGGCGGGGATAAAAGTAATTTTAATAACCGGTGATTTTCAGGAGACGGCCTGGGCGATTGCCGGGAAATTGGGGATTGCTAAAGAGGATGTTTATAGCCGGGCAACGCCGGAGCAAAAACTAAAAATTGTGGAAGAATTGCAGGCGCGGGGGGAAGTGGTAGCAATGACCGGTGACGGAGTTAATGACGCGCCGGCGTTAAAAAAAGCCGATATCGGAATTGTGGTAGCCGATGCTTCAGCGGTAGCCCAGGAGACGGCGGACATGGTTCTTTTGGACTCTAATTTTGCCACAATTTTAGCGGCGGTGGAGGAGGGAAGAAACATTTTCCTGAATTTAATTAAAGTAGTTTATTACTTGATGGCCAATGCCTTTGCGGAAGTGACAGTAGTGGTGGGAAGTATGATTTTTAACTGGCCGTTGCCGGTGACCGCGGCGCAGATTTTATGGATTAATTTAGTGAATGATAGTTTGCCGACTTTTGCTTTGATTATTGATCCGCGAACGAAGAATCTGATGAAAGATAAACCAATCGGGCAGAAACGGGAACTGATGGATAGAGAGATGAAATTGACGGTTGTTTTAGTGTCTTTGGTGACGGGATTGACGGCTTTAGCCGCTTTTTACTTTAATTTAAGGTGGGGCGGTAATTTAAATTTGTCCCGGTCGGTGGCATTTACGATTGTGGCGGTAGCGCCGCTTTTATACAGCCTGTACATAGGCAGTTTTATTAATTTTTGGTTGTGGCTGGCGGTCGGAGCAGGCGTGGGATTGCAGGTTTTAGTTTTGTATTTACCGGCCTTACAAAGAATATTTAAGACAGAACCATTAGGAATAAATAATTGGTTACTGGTAGGGGGAGCGAGTATTATGATTATAATGATGATTGAAGTGATTAAATTAAGGTTTAATAAAAAATGATACTAATTTATTTTTTGCTAACGGTAGGATTTTGTCTACTGCTCATTAAAGCAACGGATATTTTGACTGACTGTGTGCACCATTTTTCGAGTTTTACCGTTTTGAATAAATTTGCAGCGACAGCCTTATTGATTGCTTTAGTGAATGCCTTGCCGGAATTAATGGTGGGAATCAATGCGGTTTTAGCCGGGAAATCAGCCTTAGCGTTCGGGACAATTTTAGGGAGTAATATTGCCAATTTAAGCTTGGTAGTGGGCGGGGCGGCTTTGGTCAGCGGCAGCGTGGCTGTTTCCGGCGAGTGGTTGCGGCAGGACACTATGAACATTTTTTTAACTGCTTTACTGCCGATTAGTTTATTGGTGGATGGACGGATATCCAGGCTTGAAGGGTTAATTTTAATTGCGATTTACATTTTTTATGCAATTTCTTTGCTAAGAGGCCGGCAACAAGGAGGATATTATCCTCAGGAAGGCGATTATCGCCTGAGGCGATTATTATTAACCAAAAATAAGCAAAAAAAAATAACTTGGTGGTTCGGGTGGTTTATAGTCGGGGGGATAATGTTGATTGTCAGCGGTGAGATGGTGGTAAAGTATGGTTTAGCCTTAGCCAATATTTTAAGCATACCGGCATTTTTGATTGGTTTACTGATGGCGGTGGGGACAACTTTACCGGAACTATTTTTTGAGATTGAGGCGATCAGAAAACATGAAGCGGCCATGGTTTGGGGAAATTTATCAGGCCAATTAATGGCCAATTCCGCCTTAACCTTAGGAATCTTAAGTTTAATCAGTCCGATCGTACTGCCTGACGGTTTAACGGCTTATTTGCTGACAATTAGCAGTTTTGTTTTGGTGTGTATCCTGTTTTGGATTTTCACTAAAACTAAAAAGAAACTGGAGCGGTGGGAGGGAGCAGCGTTGGTGGGGGTGTATTTGGTGTTTATGGCAGTGGAATGGTTGACAAAATAGAGATGTATTTGACTCGACATACGAAATTTTATCGTGCTCACGCGTGCCCGAAGGGCAACATGATTGCGCGCGAAAAATTTGTATGCCTGCGTCAAAATTATTTTATATCTGCTTAAGTTTCTTTTGAAAAAGATTGACTGCATTGCCTGTGCCAACTTTCGATTTATGTTGACTATTATAACTTGAGTGTTATAGTACGGTTATAACTGCCCGGAAAGGCAGTTTTTTATGGGAAAAGATTCAGCTAAAACACCAGAGCAGTCAAGGGCAGAATGGTTAATACAAGAAAATAAATGCCTCAATAAACAGCCGTGGAGACCGTTGAATGGACATGTAGAAGCGGTGGCTTATGTAATTATGGGACGAAAAATTCCTTCAGATTGTTTACAAGTATTAGAATCAACGACAAAAGGATCAGCAGTTTTTGATATGACATCTATGTGGAATTTATTGGTAGAAAAAAAAGAAGGCATAGAACATCTGACTTTACCCTATAAAACAACTTTATCAGAATTAATTGCTGATAATTTTGATAAAGATCTAGAAAGAGATGTCTGCTGGGCCTATGTTTGCCCTGATGATGATATCGGTGAGGTTAAAAGTCAGTTGTTGCAAGATGCGGCTGAAATCATGGGGCGGAGCTTAAGTTAAGTTGATTTGCTACAATAGGCGTATGCAGATTGTGGCGGATTTACATCTTCATTCCAAGTATTCGCGGGCGGTATCACCGGAGATGATGACGTCAGTCATGGCTAAATGGGCGGAGAAAAAAGGGATTGATTTACTGGCAACCAGCGACTGGACGCACCCGTTATGGCTGAAAGAATTGGAAACGTTTTTAGAAGAGGATGGGGAAGGAATATTTAAAGTTAAAAACAGTCCGAGCAAAACCAGATTTCTTTTATCAACAGAGATTGCCAATATTTATACAGATAAAAACAAAGGGAGAAGAATACACACGCTTTTTTGGTCGCCCAGTTTTCAAACCGTGCATAAAATTAATGAGGAATTAGCGAAACGGGGTGGGAATTTATTAAGTGACGGCCGGCCGATTTTGGGGTTAACTTTAAAACAAATGTGCGAAGTGGTGTGGGGGATTGACGAGCGGGTGTTGGTAGTGCCGGCGCACGCCTGGACGCCGTGGTTTGCGATTTTCGGCTCCAAGTCCGGATTTGACTCAATTGAAGAGGCTTTCGGTGAGTTCTCTGACCGGATTTATGCGGTGGAAACCGGGTTGTCCTCGGATCCGTTAATGAATTGGCGGATAAAAGATTTGGAAAAACGGGCGATTGTCAGCTTTTCCGATTCGCACAGTCCGAGAAAAATGGGACGGGAAGCGACGGTCTTTGAATTTAGTGGGGACAAGTTGAAGTTCGATGATATTGCTGGAGCAATTAAACAAGATAAAGATAGTCGGTGCCGGATTGCTTATACAATTGAGTTTCATCCGGAAGAGGGGAAGTATCATTATACCGGCCACCGGGCCTGCGGTGTGGTGCAGTCGCCGGAAGAAACGAGAAAAAACGGGACGACTTGCCATGTTTGCGGCCGGCCATTAACAGTGGGTGTGATGCATCGGGTGGATGAGTTGGATCAGGTTAATAAAGAGTTAAAAGCAATAGAAAAATCCAGTGAGGCCGGGGTGGTGGGTTATTATCATCCGACGGATAAATCCAGACCGCCGTACGTGATGCTGGTGCCATTGGGAGAGATTTTGGCAGAAAGTTTGGGGACGAATACAGCCAGTAAAAGAGTGGACGAAATGTATGAAAAAATGATTAGCGTTTTAGGTAACGAATTGGACATTTTATTAAAAAAAGATTTGCAGGAAATTAGCAAAATAGCGGGAGAAAAAGTGGCTGAAGGTGTTGCTAAGGTCCGGTCGGGCAAGATTGTTATTAACCCTGGTTATGACGGAGTATTTGGGGTAGTAAAAATTTGGGGCTCGCTAAAAGAAATAAATGATGATAAATTAAAATCAGAACAGCCGAGTTTATTTTAAAAAATAGGAGGTTTTATGGCTACTACTAAAAAGATTGCTTTCGGTCTGGAGGAAAAAACGGCCGGAGCCTTAGCCTATGTTTTAGGCTGGGTGTCGGGTTTGGTGTTTTTACTGGCGGAAAAAGACAATAAATTTGTCCGCTTTCACGCGATGCAGGCGTTAATGTTTTTCGCGGCCATGACGGTTTTGTCGTTTGTGCCGGTCATCGGTTGGTTATTGTCTCCATTTGTGTTAATTGTTTCCTTTGTGGTTTGGTTGTTGGCGATTTACAAAGCCTACAATGGACAGGAATTTGAGCTGCCGGTTGTCGGCAAGCTGGCCAGAAAACAGTTGGCTAAGATGAAGTAGGGCGATGGGATTTTTTGAGAGAGTTTATACATTGGTGCAACAGGTGCCAAGAGGAAGGGTGGTGACGTATGGCCAGATTGCCAGGAAATTGGGGACAAAAGATAGTCGGAAAGTAGGTTGGGCGTTACATTCAAACCCTGACGGAGAGAAAACACCATGCCACCGGGTAGTGAATAAAAACGGCCGGTTGGCGCCGAACTTTGCGTTTTCAGGTGAGGTTGAACAACGATTTAGGCTGGAAAAAGAGGGGGTGGAGTTTACTAAAGAGGGCTTGGCGGAAATGAAAAAATATGAGTGGCAGTTTAAGAGATAAAGGTTATAATCATTATAAATTTCATAAAAATTATATTAGAATAAGATATGAAATTAATTGTGGGTTTGGGTAATCCGGGGGAGAAGTATAAAAATAATCGGCACAATGTGGGATTTTTAGTGGCGGATGAACTAGGGAAATTAAATTTAACAGATACAGTTTTGGTAAAACCGCAGAAATTTATGAATAAATCCGGCGTAGCGGTGAAGAAATTAACTAAACGCTACTCCCTACAACCTAATTCCCTATTTGTGGTCCATGATGATTTGGACATTGAACTGGGGAAATTTAAGATTGGACAAAAAGGGCCGAAAGTACATAACGGCTTAAAGTCGATTTACGAGCAGTTAGGTTATAAAAACTTCTGGCATGTGAGAGTGGGGATTGATAACCGAATCAAGACTGCTTTTAAGGGGACAGGGGAAGACTACGTGCTGCAAAATTTTAGGCCGGAAGAGAGGGAAATAATTAACAAATTAATTCCAATTATTCTAATTAACCTAATTAACCTAATAAATGGGAAACGTTAAGCGCGGGGGGCAACCAAAGTCATTGTTTGACTTGATGTCGAACTACGACATTGATCGGAAGAAATATATCAGTCAGGAATTCCAGGACTATGCCTACAGATTGTCGGTGTTTTTAGATGATTTAGGGCATAAATCGCTGTATATGCGCCTGGCAAAAACGACACCGCGGCAGTGGCTGGAACAGGCGAAAAATTTTGTGACGGACGCCTATCAGGTGAAAAATAAAGCCAGACTTTTTATGTGGAAGTTAAAAGAGATAAAACAAACTCACAATAAATTGGCTCGGACATATAAATAGTCGATCGCTTTTTAGTCAAAATCACAAGTTTACTGGCCAGCGCCAGCAACTTGTTGCTTTCTCGTTGCGGTAACCCCGCTTCGCGGGGACCGGCTTACCGCTAACTGCGAAGGCTTTTTTTAAAAAGCTTTCGACTATAATCATAATTTATTATGAGTAAAATTCACATTTTAATTTATGGGCAGGTACAGGGGGTGGGATTTAGGTACTGGGTGAGACGGAAAATGGAAGAGTTGGGAATAGTGGGAGAGGTTTGGAATAACGATGATGACACAGCGGAACTTCAGGCAGAAGGACCAGAAGAACAGATAAAGGAGTTGATTAAGTTGTGCCACGCTGGACCGGCGTTGGCAAGGGTAAAAAAAGTGGTTATACTAAAAGAAGAGAAATAAAAAGCACAATGATTATAAAGATTATAAGCATTATATTAGGGGGAATAATTGGTTGGGGGTTGCCGGTTTTGGACAAGGTCGCTTTTATTTATATTATTCATCCGGAAGCGCAGATCAGCCAATATTTAAAATATCAGTTGGGGAAGAAAGACTGGAAAGTTTTTTGGCAAACTTGGAAATTGAGGGGCGGGGAGTTTGACAAGTTAACTTCAAGAGGAATTTTGTTTCAGTTGGCCTGGGTAGTGTTGGCGGTTTTTGCTTTGACTTCGACCACAAACTTATTCGGCAAGGTTTTGGTAATCGGGTTGGGGCTGAGGGTTTTGTTTGAGGAATGGCGGGAGTATTTAACTAACAGGGATTTATTAAAACAGAAATTATTTTGGCAAGTTAAAAAAGAAATCAGTAATAATGAGTTGAAATGGTATATGGGGATTAAAACAATAATTTTCGGGTGGCTATGTTTACTCTTGGCCCAGTAACTTTTCATCTGTACGGTTTGATGATGGTTTTAGGGATATTGGCAGGGGCGGGGGTGGCCAGTAAAAAAGACAAAAAAATTTGGGACAGTTTGTTGTGGGTGGTGGGTGGAGGGATTATCGGGGCCAGAATTTATCATGTGATTGATTTATGGGGTTATTATCAACAGCATTTAAGCGAGATTCCGGCGGTGTGGCATGGTGGGTTGGGGATTTTCGGGGGGATTTTGGGAGGGGTGATTGGTTTGGGGCTTTACGCGAGAAATAAACAAAATTTTTTAAAATTATTAGACGCAGGGGCAGTAGGGCTGCCTTTGGGACAGGCGATTGGGAGATTAGGGAATTGGTTTAACCAGGAATTGTATGGTTTGCCCTTCGACTCCGCTCAAGGTAACCCGCCTTTTTGGAGTATTTATATTAAGCCGGAAAACCGACTGTTGGAGGTGATGGATTTTGAAAAATTTCACCCGCTGTTTGCGTACGAGATGATTTGGGATTTAATAATTTTCATAACGATTATAAAAGTTATAAATAACAATAAAATTAAGATAGGGAACGGAGAGGTTTTTTTAACTTATTTGGGGCTATACGGCCTAGGGAGGTTTTTCCTGGAGTTTTTAAGGATTGATCCCTGGAAAATTGGAAATATAAATGTGGCGCAGGTGATTTCTTTAGTCCTGGTGGGCTTGACTTTAAGTTATTGGTTAGTTAAAAAAAGAAGATGAATTTTATTTACGAGCATTTAATCGCCAGAAAACGGGGAAGCACAGGATTTGTAATTTTGTTGTTTTTTCTGATCGGGTTTATCATGGCCCGAGGGTATATTTATCTGTCTTTACTGGGATTGTGGAGGGACAATTTTACCCCGCAGTTTATCGGTGCACATATCCACCATTTTGCTCTGGGAATTTTTTTAGTAGTGCCGGCGAGCCTGCTGTTTATGTTGCTGCCGCCAAAATTTATGCCCTATTGGCGGTTGAAGTTAGCGGCAATTTACGGATGGGGCATGGGACTAATTTTTGACGAGTTCGGGATGTGGCTGAATTTACAAGATGAATATTCTTTAAGACACGGATATGATGCGATTATTGTTTTAGCGGGATTACTGATTAACGTGGTTTATTTCGGTAGAATGTGGCGGTTTATATTCAAAAAGTTGACAGGGAGGAGAGATTAATCCATAATCACTGCTGATGAAGACCTTTGTTTTATCTCTCGGAGGTTCGGTATTTGCCCCTAACGGAAAGGCAAAAAAAATCGACATTAGATATCTTCACGAATTTGACAAATTTATTAGAAAACAAATCGCCAAAAAAAGGCGATTTTTTATTGTTACGGGGGGCGGCTACACGGCCCGGGAATACCGGGATGCGGCGGCTTGGGCGGCTGGAAAACACATAACTGATGAAGACTTGGATTGGGTGGGGGTGCATGCGACCAGATTAAACGCCCATTTATTCCGGACATTGCTGCGGGATGTGGCCTACCCGTCAATTTTAAAGCATTATGATTTTGTGGATAAAAAAGCGTTGGATTATCCGGTGGCCATGGCGTCTGGCTGGAAACCGGGGTGGTCGACTGATTACTGCGCGGTGATGGTGGCGAATGACTATAAAGTGCCGTTGGTAATTAATTTGTCGAATATTGATCAGGTTTACGATAAAGATCCGGCCGAATATCCGGACGCGAAGCCAATTAAGAAAATGAAGTGGAATGAGTTGATTAAATTGGTCGGGAGTAAATGGACGCCGGGGTTGAACTCGCCGTTTGACCCGATTGCCTGTCAGCTGGCTAAGAAAATTAAGCTGAAAGTAATAATTACTGACGGTCATGATTTTGGAAACTTGGAGAAGATTTTGGACGGGAAGCAGTTTAAGGGGACGGAAATAGAGTAAATTGATCTAAAATTTTATCGATCACGAATTTTTCGATCGCTAAGCCAAGCTTCAATTGCGTCAGTTACTTTAGTAGTATCGGCAGGGATAGCTTTAATGGGTTTTAAGATTGAACCACAGCCATGACAATTTAAGGTTTTACTCTGGTTTAAGTTCTCAACGGCAATGCTGGCGAGTTCGGACAAGGAATGTGCTTGGTGGCCTTGTTGATAGGGAACATTAAGAGTCATATTTTTTTTGGGACAAGGAAAAGGAAGGTGACGAAAGACAACAAAGCCGCTTTCAGGAAAATGAGGCCGGAATAATTCGAGGAATCTGTCAATCATAAGTTTAATTATATTATATTTTGATGACAAAAGCGTAAAAAAAGACTTGACAATCAGTGATACTGGGGGGTAGTATATGGGCATGGACAAAATACAAAAATCATTAGCCAGAATTGAGGGTCAGGTGAGAGGAATCAGGAAGATGTATGCCGGGAAGAAAAAGTGTTTAGAGACGGTACAACAGGTGGTGGCGGCGAGACAGGCGCTGGGGAGAGTCGGCCGGGAACTATTGAAACACGAAGCCTGTCAGTGTATGGTAAAAGAATCGCAGAAAAACAAGTTAGATAAAATTTTAAAGCAGTTATTTAAAAATTAAAAATGGGGAATGATAACCTGCATCATTTTCATTATTAGGAGTTAAATATGGCTGTTTTACAACTGACAGATAAAGATTTTGAAGAGAAAGTGGTAAAGAACCAAGTGCCGGCGTTGGTGGATTTTTACGCGGATTGGTGCGGACCATGCAAATTGGCGGCGCCGGTAATTGAAGAATTATCGGAAGAATACAAAGACAAATTGACGGTGGGTAAGATGAATGTAGATGAGAATAAAGTAATTACCGGAAAATACGGGATTATGAGTATTCCGACAATGATCGTTTTTAAAGGCGGTCAGGAGGTAGAAAGAGTGAGCGGGTTTGCGGGAAAAGAGGGAGTAGTAAAACTGATAAATAAAATATTAGGAGAATAATATAAATTTTTCATCTACACTCTTTAGTGAAAATCGGCAGTTCGTCGCTCCAGCGACGACGACTGCCTGCTTTCTCGATACATTTGCCCTCGTTATGCGAGGTACCAAGCCAAATGTATCTGCGAAGGCTTTTCTTAAAGAGTTTTAGACTTAAATTTATTTTTTTATGTCAAATATTTATAAATTGATAATCATTGGTTCGGGGCCAGCGGGATATACCGCCGGGATTTATAGCGCCAGAGCCGAGTTAAAACCAATAATTTTTTCCGGGCCGAATAGCGGTGGGCAACTAATGAACACTTCGATTATCGAAAATTGGCCGGGGAATAAAGAGGGGATTTTAGGGCCGCAGTTGATGATGAATATGAGGGAACAGGCAGTAAAGTTCGGGGCGAAAATTATCGATGAAACAGTGGGTAAAGTAGATTTTTCCGGAGAGCCATTTAAAGTGAATAATCTGGAGACAGAAACAGTCATTATTGCGACCGGGGCGGAGAGTATCCGCCTGCATATTCCCGGAGAAGACCAGTTGTTTGGCCGGGGGGTGGCGGTGTGTGCGGTTTGCGACGCACCGTTTTACAAAAATAAAACAGTGGCGGTACTAGGAGGGGGAGATTCGGCTTGCGAGGATGCATTAACTTTGACCAAATTTGCCAAAAAAGTTTATTTGGTGCACCGGCGGGATCAGCTAAGGGCCTCGAGGATTATGAGCCAGAGGGTTAAAAATAACCCTAAGATTGAGATTTTATGGAATTCGGCAGTGACGGAAATTTTAGGGGAAAATAGGGTAGAAGCAGTGAAGATTAATAACGAAAAAGAAATTAAGCTGGAGGGGGTGTTTTTGGCTTTGGGCCATCGGCCGGCGTCGGATTTGTTCAAAGGAAAAATTCAGCTAAATGAGCGAGGATATATAATGACAAATTTTCAATTTTCAAAATCCAATTTTCAAACAATGACAAGCGTTGAAGGAGTGTTTGCGGCCGGGGACGTGGTGGATTACCGTTACCAGCAAGCAATTACCGCGGCAGGAATGGGCTGCCAGGCGGCTTTAGATGCAGAGAAATATTTAACAAATGAGTAAAAAACTCGGCATACGAAATTTTATCGTGCTCACGCGTCTCGACGCTTGTCGGGACATGATTGCGCGCGAAAATTTTGTATTGCCTACGTTTTTATTTTTTATATGAATAATGTTTATCAAAATGCGGTTAAGCAGCTGGAAACAGTAGCGAAATATATTAAGATTGACAAGAAGATTTTTGAACAATTAAAGTCTCCAAAAATAGTCCATAAGTCTGATTTGACAATAAAAATGGACCCTTCGACGGACTCAGGGCAAGTTCGTTATAAGACGTTTAAGGCATACCGTTCTCAACATAATGATGCAATGGGGCCGTACAAAGGGGGAATAAGATTTCATCCCAATGTGTCAGAAGATGAGATTAAGGCTTTATCAATGTGGATGACCTGGAAATGTTCGGTGGTCGGGATTCCCTACGGCGGGGCTAAAGGCGGGGTGATTTGCGACCCAAAAAACATGAGCCCCGGAGAGTTGGAAAGATTAAGCCGGGCGTATATGCGGGCAATGTATAAAAATTTTGGTTCCTGGAAAGATGTGCTGGCGCCGGACATGAACACTGACGGCCAAACAATGGCTTGGATGTTGGATGAATACGAGAAAATTATAGGTAAACATGAACCGGCGGTAATTACCGGCAAGCCGGTGGAGATGGGCGGGTCACAAGGCCGGACGGAAGCGACAGGCTTGGGCGGATTTTATATCTTGGAACAGTTATGTAAGGTACGGTACCTTACAAAGAAGAAAACGACGATTGCTGTCCAGGGAATAGGCAATGTGGGTTATTGGTTTGCATATTTTGCCAATAAAGCCGGCTACAAAATTGTGGCTTTATCAAATTCTAAAGGCGGAGTTTATGATCAAAACGGTTTAGACCCGGACAAATTTTCAGAAGATAAACAAAATATTACCAACGAAGAATTATTTGAACTACCGGTGGATGTGTTGGTGCCGGCGGCTTTGGAAAACCAAATCACTAAAGACAACGCCGGAAGAATTAAAGCCAAGTATATTATCGAGATGGCCAACGGACCGGTGACGCCGGAAGCGGACGAGATTTTATTTAAAAATAAAATTTTGGCTTTGCCGGATGTATTGTGCAATGCCGGCGGAGTGACCGTGTCTTATTTTGAATGGGTGCAGAATAACATGGGTTACTATTGGGAAAAAGAGGAAGTTTTTACTAAACTAAAAAAGATTATGGATAAGGCGTTTAAAGAAGTTTGGGAGATTTATACGAATAAATCGGTGACCCCCAGAATGGCAGCGTATATTCTGGCAGTTGACCGAGTGGTGAAAGTAATGAAAATGCGAGGATAAAAAATTGCAGTTGATTCAATAGTTAATTCAATTGTATATTCAATAGTTAACTTAATTGTAAAAAGGAGAAAATATGCCTGTGAAAAAAACAAGTGTTCAGACAAAGAATTTGTTGCAACCGATATTGGTAGGATTATTAGTGATTGCGGCGTTTGCGATCGGATCAATGTGGACGCAGTTAAAAGTGTTAAAGAGTGGTCAGAAAATAGCCAGTCCGGTGCCGCAGGCGCAACAAGCAGCTGAGCCAGTGGTGCCTGCACCAAAAAGCGATAAGCCAATAGTGGAACTGTTTGTGATGAGTTATTGTCCTTTTGGTTTACAAACTCAAAAAGCAATTGTTCCAGTGATGGAATTGTTAAAAGATAAGGCTGATATAGCAGTGCGTTTTGTTTATTATGCGATGCACGGCCAAAAAGAAGTGGAAGAAAATTTGCGCCAATATTGTATTGAAAAAGAGCAAAATGATAAATATATTGCTTATTTACGCTGTTTTGTGGCGTCTAACGATACCGCTAGTTGCCAGCAAAAAGCGGGAATAAATACTCAAAAAATGCAGACTTGTTATACGGCCACAGATCAGCAAGTGGGGATAATGAAGGCGTTTAACGACAAAACGACTTGGCTTAGCGGACAATTTCCATTGTTTAGCGTAGAGAAAACCTTAAATGATAAATATAAAGTTGGAGGCAGTCCAACTTTAGTAATTAATGGTCAGCAAGTGAATGCGCCTAGAAGTTCAGATGCCTTAAAAAAAGTTATTTGTGAAGCTTTTAATAATCCTCCGGCGGAATGTCAAAAAACACTAAATACCAATGCAGAACAAGCAGGTCTGGGAGAAATTGGGGTGGCACCGACCGGGGCTCAGCCGGCAAACGGAACTCAATGTCAATAAGTTGACGCTGGGTTGAAGTAGTAAAGTATAATACAGCCATGAGAAAATTGGCGGTGGTGCTAGGATTATTTCTATTGAGTTGTCAGCCGGTTTTTGGTGCGGCTAAAAAAGCGAGTCCATCCCCAAGTTTAATTGCCACACCTGCGGCGGAAATCGTGACTACTCCGGCGGCCAATTTAGGGATTGAACAAGTAACGAAACAAGACATAACAGAGAGATCATCGGCGGTAAAGGGGAAACTGGAAGGGTATTTAGACCAAAGACCAATCGGAAAATTGAGTTGGAATAATTGGCTGCAGTATGCCATCCGTCAGGCGGTGGCAAAAGGCGTTTCGGCCAACACAATTGTGCTGGTATTATTGTTTCCGTTGATTGCCGGGTTAATTGCCGCGGCCAGGCACGTGATCGGTTTGACCGGTTTTGGAATTTTTGTGCCGGCGATGCTGTCGGTGGCGTTTGTGGCAACTGGGTTAAGAACGGGTTTAATTTTACTGGCAATTATTTGGGTGGCAGCCACTTTAGGCAGAAAATTAACGCAAAAATTAAAGTTGCAATATTTACCAAGGCTGGCTTTATTGATGTGGTTGGTGTCGGTGGCGGTCTTGGGAGTGATGTTGGGAGGAATTAATATTAAATTCGGAGAAATTTCCGCGATCTCAATTTTTCCGATCATGATTTTGATGTTATTATCGGAGAATTTTATTGAAGTGCAAACCGGTAAAAGCCGCCACGAGGCGTTAAGAATTATGCTGGAAACAATGTTGATGGCGGGAGTGGGGACAGTAGTTTTAAGAACGAATTGGGTGCAGAAGTTTGTGTTGTTAAATCCGGAAATTTATTTGTTGGCAGTGGCGGCTTTGGATGTTTTTGTCGGAAAATATACGGGGCTGAGAGCGCTGGAGTTACTGAAATTTAAAAAGTTACTTAAATAGATTGACTCGTTACCAATGTTTAATAGTTTATGAAAATATCTGACATTCTCGGCATGAACAGCCGGAACCATCTGTACCAGTCGCGGTATAACCGGGCAAAAGCAAAACAAATTGCCGATTCGAAGTTGATGACAAAATCGTTGTTGAGAAAGGCGCATTTAGCGGTGCCAAAGCTGTATAAAATGTTTAAAACAGAACAGGCGGCGGAGCAGTTTGATTTTACAAAACTAGCGGAAAGTTTTGTGGTGAAGCCGAGCCAGGGGTTGGGGGGAGAAGGGATTTTGGTAGTGGATCAGTGGCAAACGGTGGATGGTCAGAAATTAACAGAATCGGATATTAAACTGCACATTTCCGATATTCTGTCAGGACGGTATTCGATGCTGGATTTGCCGGACCGGGCATTTATTGAAGAAAGAGTCCGGGTCCATCCGCGGTTTGAGCCGATTTGCGTTAACGGCACGCCGGACATCGGCGTATTAGTGTTTAACCAGATTCCGGTAATGGCCTTTTTAAGGTTGCCGACCAAGGAATCGCACGGTAAGGCCAATATGTTTCAGGGAGCGATTGCCTGCGGGGTGGATATGGCAACCGGGGTGACGACTAAGGCAGTGAAGTACACCAGTGAGATTAAGTTTTTTCCGGATTCCCGACGGCGCTTAGGGGGAATTCAAATTCCCAGATGGGATGAGGTGTTGGAATTGGCAGTGAAAACCGCCGAGGTGGTAGGCTTAGGTTTTTGTCGGGTGGATATTGTGTTGCAGCCAAGAAGAACGAAAACCGGCAAGTTAAAATCCCAGCCGATGGTTTTGGAAGTCAATGCCCAGCCGGGATTGAAAATCCAGCTGGCTAATGAGGCAGGTTTAAAACGAAGACTAGAGCGGGTGGAGGGGTTGAAAGTAAAAACTGAGAAACAGGGAATTAATATTGCCAAACAGCTATTTGGTGTGCGGGAAGAAGAGGCGTCTATGCATGGCGGCAGCCTGGCGATCGGGATTTTTGAAGAGGTGGAGGTGGAAGATTTTTTAGGAGAAAAACACCAGTTAAAAGTGAAAATTGATACCGGTGCTTTCCGGACGTCTTTAGATGAAGATTTAGCCAAAAAATTCGGACTACTAGATCCGGAAAATATTTTATGGGAAAAAGCCTACCGAAGTGCGCTGGGCCGGGAGGAGAGAAAAGTAATCGGACTGACATTTTATTTGAAAGGGAAAAAGATTAAAACCCAGGCATCGGTGTCGGACCGGTCCAAGCTAAAGCGGTCGATGATTATCGGCCGCAGGGACTTGCTGGGATTTAGTGTGCGAGTAAAAGAGAGCGAGGCGGGGCAAGAAGCCTAGGGAGTTGTCAGCGATTCGGCAACACGAAATTTTGACGTGCTCACGCGCGCCCGAAGGGCAGCATGATTGCGCGCGCAAAATTTATATTGCCTGTATCGCTTTCGGTTATTTTCTTTTGAAAAAGATTGACTGAATTGCCGGCATTTATCCTGCAAGGAGACTCCTCGTAGACAGGGCGTGTGGTAAAATAGCGGCATGAAAATAGCGGCGAGATTTGAGAATTTAAAAGAGATAAAGAAGTTGTTCCCGAAAGATTTTCCAATTATTGGCGTAGGAGTGACGGCGTGGCCGAGGGTGGCATTGGCTTATTTATTACCTAATTTTTCGATTTTGTCATATTTGGAAACCAGCGATTTAGAGGCAATCAGGAAACTTTGTCCGGTGGTGAGTATGGAGAAAAATTTAGGGGGAATTAAGATTGAAAAAGAAAATACCAGCACAATGCTGGAGACAGAAGAGGCGCAGAATTTTTTTGATTCGTCAGGACGAAATTTTCCGTGCTCACGCGTTGCCCGATGGGCGCACATGATTGCGCGCGAAAAATTAGCATTGTCTGCGCCGAATCTGGGCCTATTTGTTTACAAGGGGACGGTCAGGATAGATAAAATTGTGGAAGCTTTAAATTTAAAATTAATGTCGACAGCCGGGGTGATCAGAAATCCGTTGGAGAATAAGCGGATTTTCAGGGAAGAATTGGTAAAAGCCGGGATTGAACCAATTCAAGGAGAGTCCTTGAAGGTAAAAGATTTAAGCGAGAGAAAATGGGAAGAATTTAAACAGCAGTTAGGGGAGAAATTAGTGTTTCAGCTAGCGGACAGCGTTAATGGCGGCGGGGCAGGGACATTTTTTATCAGAAATAAGCAGGATTTTAGAAAGTTTAGACAGATAGTAAGAGAGAAAGAAATTAAAAAAGATAAAGATTTGGAATGGGTGAATGTGACGAAGTTTATTGAAGGCGAGGCGGCCAGCATTATTGGTTGCGTTACCCGCTACGGAGTGGTTTGCGGCCGGGTGCAAAAACAGATTATTGATCAGCCGGAACTGGGGGAAATTGACGGTCGGGCGGGGGTGTGGCAGGGGCATGACTGGATTGTGGATTTCGAGGAAAAAGCACAAAAAGAGGCCGAGGATTTATGTAAAAAATGGGGAGAGCATATTTATAAAAAAGGGTATAAAGGGATTTTTGGATTGGATGTTATAGTGAGTCCTCCTTTGCACAAGGCTGCGGGAGGTTCAATTGTTCCAATTGAATGTAATGCCAGATATACCGGGGCGTTTCCGGTGCTGACGATGATGCAGGTGGAGCAAGGTATAATGCCGTTTGATGTTTGGCATTTGGCGGAATGGCTGGGGTTGGATTATGAGATGGATTTGGAAGAAGTGAATAAAGAATATTGCCAGCCGATGCAAGGGGCACAATTAGTGATGCATAGTTTGGAGGCAGAAGAGGCGAGAGTGACGAAAAAAATGAAGGCGGGAGTATATAGATTTGGCTCGACAGAATCGTCTTTGCGTGCTCACGCGTGCCCGAAGGGCAACATGATTGCGCGCGCAAATCCGACTCATGTCTGCGCCAAAATTCAATACGTTCGTGACGGATTTAGTTTATTAGACTTGAAGAGCAAAGACGAGTTTGTGTTGGCGGATCGGGTGGTGGAAAAGGGAAGTTTGTTAAAATCCAGATCAAGAATGGGGCGGTTGGTATTTAAGCGCAAGGTGGTGGATAAAAATGGCAGATTATTGCCGGAAATTAGGGAGGTGATTCGGCAGATTATTGACAAAATGCTATAGGTTGTGATACAGTCGCGGGATTATGAATAAACTATATGAGGCTCGTTCGGAAAACGATTTAGAAGTTCTGTTTGAGGAAGCCAGAATAAAACCACAGACAGCAATATTCATGTGCCGGGTAAGAGTTGATAATGTCGACCTAGCTGGTTTGTTATGTGCGGATACAGTTGAGGACGGGAGTGTGAGAGTTAAAATTCCTTTTGGGCAATTTCATTTATCAACAGAAAATAATGGCACTTTTAAGCAGATGATAAGCGGAAATGGTTCAGAGAACGATAATGCAGATCAGATAGAAGATGTTATCAGTGCTTATAAACAAGATAGGGGTGAAGATATTGCGGCGGAGATGGAATATGGCGAGGATTGTCCTGTTTTAGTGTTTTTTCCTAACACTAGATATGGATCAAGTCTGGCCAAGTTGCTGAACGGAGACCCGATCAGTAAGGCTGTGGCGATGACAAAAATGTTGGAAAAATATAATGTTTTGGTAGAACCGTATATAAGCTAAAATAGCTTCATGAAAGTAGCGGTAGGAATTTCCGGAGGAGTAGACAGTGCGGTAGCGGCGGCGTTTCTTAAAGAACAAGGCTATAAAGTAACGGGAGTGTTTTTGGAATGTTGGAATGAACCGGGTTGCCGGACGGATGAAGACAGAAAAGACGCGTTAGCAGTGGCGTTAAAATTAAAAATTCCGTTTAAGGTGTTGGATTTTAAGAGAGAATACAAACAGAAAGTGCTGGATATTTTTTATCGGGAATATAAAAAGGGGAGAACGCCGAACCCGGATATTTTATGTAACCAGGAAATAAAATTTGGGATGTTTTTAGAATGGAGTTTGAAGAATAAATTTGATTATGTGGCGACGGGGCACTACGCTCAAGTGAAATTTGGCTCGGCATACGAAATTTTATCGTGCTCCCGCCAGAGGCGGGCAGGCACGCCAGAAGTTAGCGCGCGAAAATTTACATTGACTGCGTCGACTCACTTGCTCCGGTCGGTAGATGAGAAAAAAGATCAGACATATTTTCTGGCAATGCTGAAAGAAGAACAGTTAAGCCGGGTGATGTTTCCGATTGGACATCTGACGAAAAAACAAGTGAGGCAGGAGGCGAAAAAAAGAGGACTAGGGGTGTGGAATAAGAAAGACTCAACGGGCATTTGTTTTATTGGCCACGATTTAAATTTTCGGGATTTTCTGAAAAGAAAGATTAAAGAACACGAGGGGGAAGTAGTAAGAAGATTAAAGATTAACGATAAAAGATTAACGAATGATGAGAAAAATAAATATTTAGTGATCGGAAAACACCAGGGTTTTGAGTTTTATACCATTGGCCAGAGATTTGCCAGACCATGGTTTGTGATACAGAAAGATATAAAGCGAAATAGATTGATAGTGGGGAAAAAGCAAGATTTAGCTAAAAAAGAACTTGAGGTGGAGATATGGAGTTGGATAAATAAAGATGTCCGAGATCTGATTAATGATGAAAGATTAGAATGTAGGATTCGACATCAGGGAAGATTGATTCCTTGTAAGATTATCGGTAAAAAGGTGAAGTTGGCAAAAAGCGAGTACGGGATTGCCCCAGGCCAAATGGCGGTAATTTACCACGGCCATGAGTGTCTGGGCGGCGGAATAATAAACTGATGCTTGAATTAAACCAGAAAGACTTCAGTTTTTTCTTTAACTGGCTGATTGACTTTAAGGCCGACCTCGTCACCTTTTTTCGCTCCGGCGATTTTTTTATGCTCTAATTCAATTGAGTCAACGGTTTGGGTAAATTCTTTGTCGCCATGCTTAAGTTTAATCGAGTCGTTGGTTTTTAAAGGAGCGGATAATTTAACAATCGCCACTAAAATTTTATCGTAAAAATGAATGACTGTACCGATTTTTTTAGCTGCCATTTAACCTCACCCCCTTTAGTTTTATTATAATGCATTTAAGCTAGAATAAGTTAATGAATTATAAATTTTTATATTGCTGATTGACGGGGAGAATTTTAGTTTATATAATTCTAACTATGAAATAAGTTCTGACCAGTTGATGGGGAATGAACCCGCCACACTGGCGGGATTTTTTTTCGGTTCTTTGAAAATTTAATAACTCTTTTTTTGTCAATTCAAGGAGTGGTAGAAAGTTTTTTATTTGAGAGTTTGATCCTGGCTCAGGATGAATGCTGGCGACGTGCCTTAGGCATGCAAGTCGAGCGGTCCGCAAGGACAGCGGCAGACGGGTGAGTAATGCGTAGGAATCTACCTCTTGGTGAAGGATAGCTCATCGAAAGATGGGGTAATCCTCCATAAGTTCTTTATGAAGAAAGGCTGTAACTGGCCGCCGAGAGAGGAGCCTGCGCCCTATCAGCTTGTTGGTGGGGTAATGGCCTACCAAGGCGATGACGGGTAGGGGGCGTGAGAGCGTGGCCCTCCACAAGGTAACTGATACACGGTACCTACACCTACGGGTGGCAGCAACTAGGAATATTCGGCAATGGACGAAAGTCTGACCGAGCGACGCCGCGTGCGGGATGAAGGCCTTCGGGTCGTAAACCGCTGTGGGGAGGGAAAATAATGATGGTACCTCCCTAGAAAGCACCTGCTAACTACGTGCCAGAAGCCTCGGTGATACGTAGGGTGCAAGCATTATCCGGATTTACTGGGCGTAAAGAGTGTCGTAGGTGGTTTGGTAAGTGATTGGTGAAATCTCTCCGCTCAACGGAGAAACTGCCAGTCATACTGCCAGACTTGAGTGATTTCGGGAAGGCTGGAATTCTCGGTGTAGGGGTGAAATCCGTTGATATCGAGAAGAACACCAAGGGCGAAGGCAGGCCTTTAGGAATCCACTGACACTGATGAACGAAAGCTTGGGGAGCAAAAGGGATTAGAGACCCCTGTAGTCCAAGCTGTAAACTTTGCTCACTAGTTATTCTGAGTTTACTCGGAGTGACGTAAGCTAACGCGTTAAGTGAGCCGCCTGGGGAGTACGGCCGCAAGGCTAAAACTCAAAGGAATTGACGGGGAAACGCACAACCAGGGGAGCATGTGGTTTAATTCGATACAAAGCGAAGAACCTTACCTGGGCTTGAAATCTATTTGGCGATTTCTGGAAACAGAGATCTTCCGCAAGGACAATTAGACAGCTGCTGCATGGCTGTCGTCAGCTCGTACCGTGAGGCGTCGGCTTAAGTGCCGCAACGAGCGCAACCCCTGTCCCGTGTTGTATATCACGGGAGACTGCCTCGCTACTAGCGGGGAGGAAGGAGGGGACGACGTCAAGTCAGCACGGCGCTTACGCCCAGGGCAACACACATCCTACAATGGTGAGGGACAAAGGGTCGCTAAACCGCAAGGCGGAGCTAATCCTTAAACCCTTCCTCAGTTCAGATTGTGGGCTGCAACTCGCCCGCATGAAGTTGGACTTGGTAGTAATCGTGGGTCAGCAGACCACGGTGAATACGTTCCCGTTTCTTGTACACACCGCCCGTCAAATGAGGAAAGTCGGCAGCGCCCGAAGGAC
>JAPLVF010000007.1 GCA_026397255.1 Candidatus Beckwithbacteria bacterium
TGCATTGTGCGTAGTTATTTATCCATAAGATCATGGCTGGGTGGTTCCGGAACATGATCTGGCACTATTCTCCTGCATTTATGAACAAAATCAAGCATTTCCTGAACTTCGGCCGATGGCACCGGCGGCTTGTTGGATTGATCACTCGAGGCAGTTGATGTTTTGTCCATATTATCGGACATGTTGTTTTTCCTTACGGTTGGTGAATTGTTACAAATTATCACTATCTTAATTTATTATTAAATATTAGTCAATCATGCGCGCTTTAATCAGTGTTTACAATAAAACCGGCCTGATAGAATTGGTGAACCAATTAAGCCGGCGGTTTAAATTGAAATTAATTTCTACCGGAGGGACGGCCCAATATTTAAAATCTAAAGGTTTTAAAGTTGTAGAAGTTGCCCAAGTGACCGGTTTTCCGGAAATTTTAGGCGGCAGAGTAAAAACTTTGCACCCGAAAATAATGGGGGGAATTTTGGCAGAAAAAAACAACCGACAACATCTTGGGGAGTTAAAAAAATTAGGGATTGGGCCGATTGATATGGTGGTGGTGAATTTATACCCGTTTGAGCAAACGATTAAAAAACCGGGAGTGAGTTTAGGAGAAGCAATTGAACAAATTGATATCGGCGGGGTAACATTATTGCGAGCAGCAGCCAAAAGCTGGCGGACAACAACCGTTTTAAGTCAAATTAAAGATTACGCGCAGATAGCTAAAAAAATATCTCTAGAAAAAAGGCGAGAGTTGGCGGCGAAAGCGTTTCGGCTAACCAGCAAATATGATAAGTTAATTGCGGACTATCTTCTGTTACAATAGCTTTATGTCTTTAACGGTTGGGATTGTGGGGTTGCCGAATGTAGGAAAAAGCACGCTGTTTAATGCCCTTCGTTCCACTCAGGGTAAACTTTCTGGTTTGGCGGAGGTGGCTAATTATCCTTTTACGACAATAGAGCCAAATGTAGGGGTAGTGCCGGTGCCGGACGAAAGACTGGAAAAGTTAGCCAAGATTTATAACGCGCCGATTGTCCCGGCGACAGTCAGTTTTACCGATATTGCCGGATTGATTAAAGGTGCGTCTAAAGGCGAGGGTTTGGGCAACAAATTTTTAAGCCATATTCGAGAAATGGACGCGATTTGCCACGTGATCCGGGCGTTTACTGATCCGGATATTATTAAGCAAGGAGTGGTTAATCCGAAAGAGGATTTTGAAACAGTGAAAATGGAGTTGGATTTAGCGGATTTAGATCACCCGGAGGCGCCGCCGTTTTCCAAGAAGCCGATTTTAATTGCTTTAAATGTGGATGAGGTCGATCTAAAGAAAGCTGGGGAATTGGAAAAAAAATTCAGCATCGAGTTGGGAGTTAATCAAGATCAAGTGGTGGCGATTTGCGCGAAAACCGAAGCCGAGCTGGCCGAGCTATCCGGAGCCGAACAAGCAGAATATTTAAAAGAATTAGGGGTGAGCAAAAGTGGGTTGGAAAGATTAATTCAAAAAGCGTTTAAGACTTTGGGATTGATGACTTTTTTAACTGCCGGAGTAAAAGAGGTACGCGCCTGGACTATTAGAAACGACACAACAGCGTTGAAAGCGGCCGGGGTGATTCACACAGACTTTATGAAAAATTTTATTGCGGCGGATGTGGTTAAGTTTGATGATTTTGTTAAGGTAGACGGGTGGAAACAGGCGAGAGAGTTGGGTAAAGTCAGGATGGAGGGGAGAGATTATATTGTTCAAGACGGAGATGTAATTGAATTTAAGATAGGATCATAGCATTCATATTAGGTATGAATTGATAAAATTTTCAGGGCATAGGTAGAATAGGCATGGTTTATGGAAATATTTTTATTTTTAAGACGGTGGAGATGGGAGCTAATATATTGGTTAATGTGTAGGCGTGGTATAATTTAGTGGATTTATGGACAAGGCAAATTATAGTTTTCTTCCCGATGAGGACTTGTCTGATACCCAGATTTATGTAACGACTCAGACATATAATCGTTATGCTAAAGAATATGCAAAACGATGGGAATGGAATCAGAAAACCATACGGGAGATAAAAAAATATAACATTAAGCCTTTTACCAAACATATCAAGAAAAACGGCAAGATTTTATTGGTTAGTTGCCAAAGCGGGAGAGACTATTTTTTATTAAGTCAGATGGGTTATAGCTGTTTAGGGGTAGGGTTTGCTTATGGTTTGCTAACAGAAGCCATTAAAAGAGTGCCTAATGGTTTATTTGTCAGATTAAAATTAAAGTCACTGCCTTTTATGCCGGAAAGTTTTGATGCGGTTTATGCCGATGCTTTGACTGATGTGCCTAAAAAAGATATTAAAGTACTCTTAAGAGACTTTAGAATTTTTTTGAAGCCGGCTGGAGTGTTGTATTTATCTTTACTTTTAGGAAAAGCGAATGTAATGACAATGAGTGATTTAGGCGGGAAAAGATATATGACTTTGTATCGGAAAACAGAAATATTAGAGATGGTAAAATCAGCTGATTTTACTGTCCTTTGGTCGGAAACGAGCCTGAATACAGACCCGTCTTTACCAAAATGGTTTAGCTTGGTGGCGAAGAAAAAGTGAAAATTTATTTTACAGCCTCAGAAGAAGTTAGTAAAAAAGGATTGAAACAGATCTACCAGAGGATAGTCAATCATTTGCAACAGCAAGGACACGATGTGTTTGAAAAAGCATTATCAGAATATGGGTTAGATGTGGTTCAGTTTTCAAGCCGGGAGGTAAAAGAGTGGTATAAAGAGTGGCTGATTTATGTAAGTGAGGCAGATTTAGCGGTAATTGAAGGTTCTTACCCTTCGACTATTCATATTGGTTTTGAGCTAGGTTTAATTCTGAGTCGGGGCAAGCCGGTAATATTATTATTTGAGGCCGGGAAAGAACCGGTTTTGGTTAGTCAATTGTTTTCCAGCCGGTTAATTAAATCTGAGTACTCTAAGGATAACGTTGAGGAGGTGATTGATTGGTGTTTAGAAGAAGCGGAGAAAATAGTTAATAGGCGCTTTACTTTTTACATCTCACCGGAAATTGACACATATCTAGACAAAATGGTTGATAAGGGGTTAGTTTCTCGATCGCAGTATATTAGGAATTTAATTAAAAAAGAAATGAATAAACAGGTTAATAGTTAGTGGTTGAAGTGCGGTGATAGGGTTTGGCGGCAGGATAAGTTTGGCTTAAATGCCAGATTGCATTGTCGATAAGGCAGGGCGGTTGCTGGAGTTTAAAAGCCAGCAGTTCTCCGACCCAAATTGTGGCGGCTCTGATTTCAATCTCTTCTTGAGAATTTTTGGGAATAAGAATAAGATTATCAATTTTTTTAGCTAAAGAGCGTTGATAGTTTAAGACACCGAAAGAACGGAGAATCTGGGGCAACTTATAGTCGGCGAAGACAGTTAATTGATCAAGACCAGATATTTTTACTTCAGGCAGTAAAGAAAGATCATAAGCACAAATTTGAGCCCTTTTATAGAAGCGGTCATTGAAGGAGGGGAAATGTTTAATAACCAACTGAATGATGTTGATGGCCTTAAAGTCAGCTTGTTGGAGAAGGTAATGAAAATCACCTTTAAATTTTGTTTTTAGGATAAAACCGGCCTGCTGAAGAAATTTAAGCCTGGTTTTAAAAAGAGGAATTTGAGTTTGATTAGCGCTTCTAAAAATGTGCCGGCCTTGTTTTAAGTCAAGATTAATTAAGAATTGGCAGTTTAATAAAGGGGTATTTTCGGCAAGAGCCCGGTCAAAAACAGCCACTAGAGCTTCCCAGCCGTCAACAGGTTTTCCTGAAGGAGATTCAACTGTCCATTTTTTTTGATTTTTTTTAGCCCAAAAACAAAAATTAACAGTGTTCAGTAAGAAGACTTTTTGGCAAGTATTTTGCAGTCGTCCAAATTGAGTTTGACTCAAAAGTTGTTTTTTGTGAATAGCTTGAGAGACTTGTTGACTAAATTTAGTGAGACTGGTTTGGTTAATAGATACCAACTGGGATTTTTTTACTACTTGAGAGGCAGTTGACCTAATTTTAAACGGATCAGAAAGAAGTTGGTTCATCGAGTGATTATAACATCTGTGGTTTAGGTCGAGTTTAAAATTGGCAGTTGAAAAATAAATAATTATTGTTTAAGATATAAACTCAATGCGAAAATACACACTAGCCTTGGTCCTAACAGAGGAACGGGACTTGACTCAACTTCTCTTTAAGGTAAAAGGCAAAATTACTAATACTAAAATTTTGGGTTCCCGGCCATTAGCCTACCGGATTAAAAAAGCCAGCGAAGGCTGGTATGGTTTTTTTGAGGTGGAGTTGCCGGAAACCCAAGTAAAAGAATTAAATAAATTATTAAAAGAAGACGAAAAAGTTTTAAGATTTTTACTAGTTAAAAAGGAGGGGGCCAGTTATGTCCAGCCGCTCATTGAATAAAGTTTTGTTAATCGGGAATTTGACCCGAGATCCGGAATTAAGATATACACCACAAGGGACGCCGGTTTGCACGTTTGGTTTAGCGACCAACCGCAGTTGGCAGCCGTCAGCCGGAGGGGAAAGACAAGAAGAAACGGAATTTCACCGGATTGTCGCCTGGAATAAACTAGCCGAATTGTGTTCAGAGTTATTGTTTAAAGGCAGAAAAGTGTTTGTGGAGGGGAGAATTCAAACCCGAAACTGGACTGATGCCCAGGGACAAGAAAGAACAACCGTAGAAGTCGTGATTGATAATATGATTGTGTTGGATAATAAACGAAAAGACGGTCAACCTGGCGAAGAAGGGGCGTATGAGCAGAAAGAATATGCGGCGGAAACACCTCAACCTTCAGTCGAACCTGCTCCTGCTGAGGAAGTTCCCACAGTGCCAGCCGAGGAAGAAAAGCCCAAGGCAAAAACTAAAAAAGTGGAGAAGAAAGAAGAGCCGGCGGAACCAAAAGTTAATCCGGACGATATTCCTTTTTAAACTTTTATGTTTAAAACCAAACAAAAATGCTATTTCTGTCAAAATAAAAAACTCCCTAATTATCTGGAATGGGAGATTTTGAAGAAATTTGTTTCTGACCGGGGTAAAATTTTGGCCGGGACAAAGACGGGTGTGTGCGCCAAACACCAACGCCGTCTGACAAAGTCGATTAAACAAGCGAGGCATTTGGCTTTACTGCCATTTGTGGGGTAATGAAATTAACTCTAAGACAATTACGTTTAGGAATCGTGGTTTTGAGTTTGATGCTGATTTCCGGCGGGATCGGTTGGAAGCTAGGCCGGTTAGACAGAGTCAGCAACCCAAAAAACGTTGATTTAACTCTGTTTTGGCAAGTCTGGAATAAATTGGACCAGAGTTACTTAATTAAGGATAAATTAAAGCCGCAGGAGATGGTTTGGGGAGCAATTAAAGGGATGACCAGCTCGTTAGGAGATCCTTACACGGTGTTTTTGCCGCCGGAGGACAACCAATCGAGTAAAGAGGATTTAAACGGGACATTTGAGGGAGTGGGAATTGAGCTCGGGTTTAAAGACAATACGTTGGCGGTGGTGGCGCCGCTTTCCGGGATGCCGGCGGAAGCGGCGGGAATAAGAGCCGGGGATTATATTTTGCATATTAAGGATGCCAATAAGGGGATTGATCGGGACACGACCGATTTATCTTTGCCGGAAGCGGTGAAGCTGATTCGGGGGACTAAAGGAACAGAAGTAAGTTTAACCATCCTGCACGCAGGGGATAAAGATTCAAAAGTGATTACTTTGAGACGGGATACGATTGTGGTTAAAAGCGTTGAGTTGCAGTGGGCGGGAACGAACAAAGATATTGCTTGGCTGAAACTTTCCCGTTTCGGCGGTCAAACAGATAAGGAATGGTCAGATGCCGTGGATAAGATCGTAGCCAAAGGACAAATCAAAGGTATAATTTTGGATTTGAGAAATAATCCCGGCGGTTATCTCCAGGGAGCGGTGAATTATGCCAGTGAGTTTTTAAAACAGGGGTCGGTGGTGGTAAAACAAGCCGAGGCGAATGGGAAAGAAGAAACTTACAGCGTGATTGGGTCGGGTCGGTTGCTGACCCAACCATTGGCGGTGTTAGTGAACCAAGGCAGCGCTTCATCAGCGGAAATTCTGGCTGGGACCCTCAGGGATTACCAACGTGCCAAACTAATCGGCGAGAAAACTTTTGGCAAAGGGACAGTGCAGGAAGCGTTAGATTTGGGCGGTGGTGCCGGACTGCACGTAACGACAGCCAAATGGTTATTACCAAAAGGGCAGTGGGTAAATGACACCAAAGGGTTGACGCCGGATGTGGAAATTGCCGATAATAAAGAGACAACTGAAGACGAAGCATTAAATAAAGCAATTGAGCTTTTTAATTTATGAAAGTGATTATTTTAAAAACAGGCGAAGTTAAAGAAGTGGCTTTAGGTTATGCGGTTAATTATTTATTGCCGAAGAAATTGGCAGTGATAGCGACAAAACAGAAGTTGGAGGAGATAAAAAAGAAGACAGAAGAATTAAAATCGGCTAAGAACCAGGAAGAAACCGCTGATCAACAGACAATGAAAAAACTGGAAGGGAAGGTAATAGAAATTAAGACACAGGCAGGGAAAAACGGCAAAATTCATGGCAGTATCACTAAAAAAGAAATTGCCAAAGAATTAAAAATATTAAAAACAAATATTATTTTAGAAGAACCGATTAAAAAAGTCGGCGAGTATGAGATAGAATTAAAATTTGGTAAGGCTAAAGGTAAAATAAAGTTAAAATTATCGGCTAAATGAAAAGAAGAGGATTAATTTTCGCTGCTACAATTATTGTGATTGTTGTTTCGGCTTTTGGGGGAGCCAAGCTTTGGCCAGCTAAAAAAGGCGTTCAGGATAAGACAATTTATCGGGAAGTTTTACAGGAAGAAAATGTGATTACTAAAGTGGTGGATAGCGTGACACCTTCGGTGGTAACGGTAGGAGTAAAAAAAACTCAAAAAATTATTAAATTTGACCCGTTCGGGCTTTTTAGCCAACAAGTGTCGCCGCAAATAAATGAACAAAATATCGAACAAGATATTGGGTCAGGGTTTGTCATTTCCGCCAATGATGGTTTAGTAATTACCAACAAGCACGTGGTGGCCGATTTGCAGGCAGAATACAAGGTGATTACGGCTGATAACACGGAAATGCCGGCAGAAAAAATTTACCGCGATCCGGTAAACGATTTAGCAATCATAAAAGTGACGCCGCCGGCAGGAAAACAATTAAAAGAAGTTAAATTAGGTAATTCGGATACGCTCAAGGTTGGTCAGACAGCGATTGCTATCGGAACAGCTTTAGGGGAATTTAGGTCGACGGTGACCACTGGGGTGATTTCCGGTTTAGGCAGAGGAATTAATGCCGGTTCGCCTTTAGACGGTGCCAGTGAGCGGTTGGATAACGTGATTCAAACCAGTGCGGCGATCAATCCGGGCAACTCCGGCGGGCCGCTTCTCAATTCTTCGGGTGAAGTGATCGGGGTGAACGCGGCAGTATCCCAGACGGGCCAAAATATCGGTTTTGCTCTGCCGATTAATATTGTTAAGGCTGCCCTAGATAATTTTAATCAAACCGGCAAGTTTTCCCGGCCGTTTTTAGGAGTGAAATATCAAATGTTAGACCAAAAAACGGCGATCTTGAATAGTGTGCCGCAAGGGGCTTATGTCGTGGAAGTTGTAGCCGCTTCTCCAGCGGATAAAGCGGCTGTGAAGAGCGGGGATATTATCACCCAAATTGACGGGGTAAAATTAGATGACAAAACCGGCGTGACGGAAATAATGGCAAATAAACGGGTGGGTGATGAAATTAACTTAAAAATTTATCGAGACGGAAAAGAAATAATTATTAAAGCGACGCTTCAGGAAGCGGGGGAGTAATTAGGTTAATTTTGAGGTTAAATCGTTAATTACAGGCAACAAATTGCCTTCCATAATTCTATCCAGTTGTTTCCAGGATGTATTGATGCGGTGGTCGGTAACGCGATTTTGGGGGAAGTTATAAGTGCGGATTTTTTCCGAGCGGGAACCATGGCCGGCTAAATTTCTAGCTTGACCAATCGTGGCGGCGACTTTGTCTTTTTCCAGCTGATATAATTTTGAACGCAAGACGTCCAGGGCAATTTTGCGGTTTTGGTCCTGGAAGCGTTGAGTTTGGCAGGCAGTGATAATGCCGGTTGGTTTATGAGTAATTCTAACCGCAGTAGAGACTTTTTGAACGTTTTGTCCGCCATGAGAAGAAGCATGAAAAAAAGTAATTTCAATGTCTTGAGGTTTAATAATTACATCAGTTTCTTTGACTTCCGGTAAAACCGCCACGGTGGCGGTAGAGGTATGAATTCGTCCCTGGGCTTCGGTAACCGGGACCCGCTGAACCCGATGGACGCCGGCTTCATATTGAAACAAAGAAAAGGCTCCGCCAGCTGGCGGATGGCCTTTTATTTTAATGACTCCGTCGTTAAGTTTAATTACTTCCAGTTTTTGGGAGTTGGCAAAGCGGGTATACATATTTTCCAAATCGCTGGCCCAAAGCTTGGCTTCTTCGCCGCCGGTACCGGGCCGGATTTCCAGAATCACATTACCCTGCGGCTGGTTAGTTTCGGCAACTTTTTTTTCAGGAGTTTGTGAAGCGAGTAAAGCTTGTTTCTGGGTCGTGAGATTGGTAATTTCCTCTTGGGCGAGTGGAGCCAATTGAGGATCAGAGAGCGATTCTTCTGCCTGTTGAATTAACTTATCGAGACGGTCTAACTCCAACTTCAAATAGTCGGTCATGACTTATTCTGGGCAAACATTTCTTTGAGGGTTTGCGGACCTTCATCAACTTTTTCCTGTTTCTTTCTTTGGCTTTTTTTGACGTATTGTTTAGTTCGAGCCGCTTTTTGTCTAGCTTGAAATTTTTCCACCCGGCCCATGGTGTCCACATATTTCATTTGACCAGTAAAAAACGGGTGGCAGGCGCTGCAGATTTCCACTTTAATTTCCGGCAAGGTCGAGCCGGTAGTAAAGGTAGTGCCGCAGGCGCAGGTAACTTTAGCGTTAGGATAATACTGAGGGTGAATGTTTGGCTTCATGAGTTACGATTATAGCGTTTCGGCCGGAATTCGGCAAGACAAACACCCAAGATGATAATTATAATGGCTAGAATCATGATTGGCGAGACGATTTCACTTAAAAATAACCAGGCAACCGGGATAGCGATAATCCCCTGAAGGTAAGTAAACAAGCTGGCTTCGGAAGCCTCGATCAAATTTTGGCCGAAAAGAAATAAAGTTAAAGCGATAATTGAGCCGAAAATCGCCATATAACCGGAAGCGATGGCTACCGGCGCCAAACGCAACAGATTAATTGAGGTTGATTGGTGAAAAAGAGATAAGAAAATATAAAAAGTTACCAGGGCAATTGAATAACTAAAACTGGTAACAAATAATTTAGGAATTGATTGGTAAAGTTTTTTTGCCAGTAAAACATAAATTGTATAAATAATGTTGTAGGCAATAATAAGCAGATTGCCGCTAAAAGAAAAGCTGGCTTGATGATTTTTCCCGGTAATGAGCGGTTCTAAGATAAGAATAATTGTTCCTAAAAAACTAATGATTAGTCCGAACCATTCATGTTTTTCCTCTTTTTCGTGAAGAAAAATAATGCCGCCTAAAACGACAAAAATCGGACCGCTAGCGCCGATAAATGAGGCTTCCAAAGACGAGGTGCGTTGCAGACCAAGATAAAGAATTGGTAATAACAACGGGGTGCCTAAAAATTCTAAGGCAAAAATTTTTAAGAGGGTTTTTCCGGTGAATTTGAGTTTGAAAAGATAGTAAATAAAAATAGGCAGAGTTAAAGGAGCGGCGATTAAGTAGCGGAAGTATAAGAATTGGTAAGGAGAGATGAGGGAAAGGGAAGGTTTCACAATCGGTAAAGCCGCACCCCAGATAATGGACATGGTCAACAGAGCTAGGTAGGCCTTAACGCGTGAGGACATCGATTGCCTGCTGTAAAGTAAATGTTTCCTGCTTGCCGGTCTTCATGTCTTTGAGGGTGACTAAATCTTTGGTCACTTCTTCGTCGCCAAGCACTAAAACATAAGGAATAGCTTTATCGTTGGCATATTTAAACTGTTTAGCTAGTTTAGCTTGGGAATCCGGGTAAATGTCGGTGTTAATCTTATTTTGGCGCAATTTTTGAGTAAGAGTTTGAGAATTGGTTAAATAATCAGGATTAAAAATGGTGACTAAAACTTTGGTTTTGGTAGTAATTTTGGGGAATAATTTTAATTCATCCATGGCCAAAATTGTCCGGTCAAAGCCGACGCTAAAACCAACAGCGGGAACTTGGCGGTTAGAAAATTTGGCGACTAAGCTGTCAAAGCGTTCGCAGCCAGCTAGAGAACCAGTGGTAAAATTTTCATCAATAATTTCCCAAATCGTAGCGTTGGAATAGGAAAAAGAACGGGCCAGGGTGGGTTTAAACCGATAGTTATCTTTAAAGCCATAATTATCTAAATATTCAAAAATAGCTTTAAGATTGGCATTAGGTTGGTTGTTTTTGACCTTCTCGAGAATGGTTGAGTCAAAGCCTTTTTGGGTGAGTTCTTTAATGACGCCTTCATCTCCGATTTTGTCCAGTTTATCGATGGCCACAATGGCCGGATAGGGAATATCTTTATAAAGATCGCGGTCGTTAATAATGGCGATTGGTTTGGTAAAACCTAAGTTTTTAAAAATATCAATGGTTAAGGCGATGGTTTCGGCATCGGCCGTGCGGTTATCCACCCCAAAAATATCAGCATCGCACTGTAAAAACTCGCGGTAGCGGCCTTTTTGCGGTTTTTCCGAGCGCCAAACGGTTTGAATCTGGTAGCGTTTAAAGGGAAGAGAAATTTTGTCAGGGTATTGGGCAATGACGCGGCAGGTAGGGACAGTTTGGTCGTAACGCAAGGCCACTTTTCGGCCGCCTTGGTCAGTAAATTTAAAAAATAATTTTTCGTCTTCGCCGATTTGCCCCTCAAAAGTCTCCAAATATTCAACGGCCGGAGTTTCCAGAGGTTCAAAGCCGTACAATTCAAAAGTCCGCCGGATAATATCAATGGCGTATTGGCGTTTTAAGGCATCTTGGGGCAAAAAATCCCGGAAGCCTTTGAGGGTTTGCGGTTTAATGAGTTTTGCTTTCATATTAAAAATTTAGAGTCCTTAATAATCATTTTATCATGTTAAGAGCTTCTTTTACATTTTATTTATTTAAGGGCTGTGATTAAATGTTGATAAAATGCTTTTTTGTCTATTGCAGTTACTAGATTGATTAGGCTTTGAGAATTAAATTGGCCAATTGTTTGACCATCAGGAGTAATTGTGAGAATAATTTTTTTACTACTGGAAATAATTTTTGGATCAATTAAAATGGCTGCCGCTAAGGGATCATAAAAATCAATAAAATCTCTGCGATTATTAATGATGATAGTTTTAATAATTTCCCCGGCGGCCGTTTGAGGCTTGGCCAAAACTACTTGTTTTAAAAACTGTTTATCTTTGGCACGAGCTTGGTTGGTGGTGTCGGTAGCAATTAAAGTAATAGGCAAGCCTGAAGAGAAAACAATTTTTGCTGCGTTTGGATCTAAGGCAATGTTGTACTCGCATAAATAGTCGGGTGGAATGTTCCCTGACATAAAAATAGCTCCACCCATAATAATAATCTGTTTAACATTTTTTTTAATAATTGTTGAATTTTGTATTATTTTGGCAATGTTGGTTAAAGGACCAAGGCAGAGAATTGATATTGGTGATGTGGAAGAATTTAAAAATCTGAATAAATTTCTGTTTAAAGTTTTGACACAAATTTTTTTAAATGGACTTTTGGGTAGGGGAATGTCTTTGAGTAAGGTAAGATTATTGGCCCGTTGACGGTCAATTTTAGGGAAATCTAATTTCTGTTGAGGAGGGTTAAATCCTTGATAAATAGGTATGGTGGTTTCCCTCAACAAGGTTAAAAGACGAGCAAGGTTTTGAGTCCCAGTGGTAAGATCGGCAACCCCTCTGACTGTACTAATTGTTTTAATATTTATATCTTTATTATTAAGGAGTAAAGCGATGGCAATAATGTCGTCTATTCCCATGTCAGTATCAATTAGAATATCTTTCATATAAGTAACCTTTCAAAATCATTTGGACTTTGTACTAATAAAGTTTTACAGCCAAAAGCGGCAGCGGCAATAATATCAGTTATTTCTTGATCACCAACAGAAGTAATATTCTCTGGTCGATATCTTTCGCTTAGTATTTTAAATATTTCCTCTTTTTGAGTAAATGATTCTCCGGTATATATTGATTCAAAACAATCTGTTAAGCCTAAAAAGTTAATGACTTGTTCTTGCCAAACTTTGGCAGCAGTGGTTAATAAAATTAATTTTTTACCTGTTTTTGACAATTGTTTAACTGTTTCTGCTTGAGTTTGATAATTGGCGATTAAATTTTTTGGATTAATATTCCAGACAATATTAAAATAATCCTCCCTTGTTATTTCGTAACGTTGACTGAGAAAATTGCTTAGACCAATTGGATCTTTCAAACCTTGAGCCATAGTTATTTTGGCTGTTTCCGGCGAGCAATTTTCGGTGGTAATAATAAATTTTTGACAATTTTCCAAAACAGTTGCTTCAAGCCTTGAACTAGAATACCCGTTATTTTTTCCGTCTAGTTGGTAAAGAGTTCCATCCATGTCCAACACAATTACTTCTCTTTGTTGTTCGGTTTTAATGGTTTCTATGCAGAGCTGTAAATATTCAATTACTTTATTATTTATACTGATTGAAATTGTTTTGTCTTGATTAGTTGGTAGAGGAAACCCGGATTTAACTAAATCTCTAAATTTAAAAGGCTTGCCTGTTATAGCTTCAAAATCAGATATAAGTGAAATAAAAGATTGGATCATTTTCTGGCTGACAGTAAATAGTTGACCACTTTTATCGAGGCTAGCACCTTCACCTAAACTCCAGGGAAAAAGATAAGGAATAGCGGTTGTAACATTATTTTTACGGCTGGTTGCAAGTTGTTTGCCGCCGAACACACCGAAATCTCGAATATCGATCCATTCAAAAAGATTGGGAATGTCAGCTATAAATTCAATGGGAATATTATCAAGTTGAGTGACCTGAGAATTGCCAAGAAAAGCAATAATTTTTTCCACTTGAGATTTTTTAACCCCAAATCGATAGAGTTTATCTATAACGAATTGAGTCGTACCACCACTGAATAAGCCGTCATCAACAATAATAAGAGACCTATTTTCAATTGAAGCGGCGATTGATTGAAATTGTTGGTCAATTGGTAGATTTCCTTGCCGGGAGTTTTTCCTGCCGTCGTTTGTTCGAGTAATGGCTAATCTTGCAAATTGATTAGGAAATCTAGATTCAAGATCTGTAAGAAGAAAACGATCTAGACAAAGACAAACCTTTTGCGGATTTTGCTCTAATTCAGTTGACACTTTTGACCCTAATTTTGCCTGCATATCAGTTTCCATGTAGGTTTCAATGTTTGGATAGGCTAGTGAAATAGCCTGGACTAGTTCACCAAAATATTGATCAATCCGATCATTGAATTGAATAGGATAATCCCTATCGAAAATACTAAAAATGCTTTTCGTATCTTGTGTGAGTACGTATGGTTGATAATTTTCAGAATTCATATAATAAAAAACCCCGCTTAGTAGCGGGGGAGAACGAGTAATTTAATTAACTAAACTACGGTTGAAGCCCCGCCATAAACGGGGAATGATGTTCAACTGATAAATTGTTTAATTTACTCATATATTAACGTGGTAACATGATAATATAACATTAAAAAGAGAAATTGTCAAGGGGAAAGGAAAATTCCATTAAGGAGACACCTTCACTTCGTAAAGGAGTCTCCTTTTTTGAGACGAGAAAGGACTAATTGATAGCCGCCTTTGCCGTGCTTGAGCCAATAAGCCGTGCGGGTGACCGTGGTGGTGGAAACGTGAAGTTTTTTAGCGATTTTGGCGTAGGGGATACCCTGGTATAAAAGCTCGGCCATGGCAAAACGCTTGTCAATGATTTTAATTTCTTTTAAAGTTAATAGGTCACGCCAGAAAGCGGCGACTTCACCAGTGTTTTTTAATTTTAAAATTGCCCGGTATAAATTGGACATCTATTGTATTTTAGCAGATGGAGAGGCGGAAGCGGATTCAGTGGCATTGGTGGGGATCGTAGAGGCAGGATTATTTTTTCCGGGAATGACTAAAACATTTTTGACTTCGCTTAAGTTGCCGGATTTATCAAAAACAACAATAGCGAAAAGTGTGTCTTTTAACTCTAAATTATTAACGGAAGGATTGGCAATATTTTTGACAGTCAAATCAGTTTTCGTGGTAAGGGTGAGTTTTTTCCCGTCAACAGTAATTTTATTGCCGTCGATTTCTTCAATTTGGCCATCGATTAGTTGGCGGTTAATTGGTGGTTGGGGAGGAGTAAGCCGGACAATTTTTTTAGCCTCGAAGTGATTCTTATCAGGATAAAAGAAACCTAAAGCCAGGATATAGTCATTGATTTGATAATTTTCTTTTTTAGCCAGGTAAAGCGGGTAGTTTTGGGCTTTGTAGGTAACCACGATTGAGTCATCAGCAATACTGTTTATCTGTCCAACATAGGCTTTGGGACGAGGGGCTTGGCTTTTAGTGACTAAATCCTCTTTAATTTTATCAACACCTTCTTCGGCAGTTTTTTCCAGGCGCTCTTTAATTTTGTCGGTTAAAGAAGAATCCGTGGCGGTGGCGGCCTGAACTAAGGCTGGAAATATTAACGCAATAATTATAAATAGAATAATTTTTTTCATGGTTGAATGATGCTAGTGGAATAGGTTAAAACTAAGTTTTGGGTTTGAGTAAAGCCGGTTTCATCGGAAGCGATAATGGTAATTTCGTTAAAGCCTTTAATCAGCTTGATTTTAAAGGTGAAAATGCCTTCACTATCGGCCAACGTCAAATAGCTCTGAGTTTCGGTTAAAAGGGCAATCACGGCATTGGGCCAAGCGATACCGGAAAGAGTGATGTCACTTTGATTAATTAAATCAAAATTTTCCGGTGAAGTAATATTCAAAGTTTTTTGTTGGTTGGTAATGGTGGTGATAGGAGAGGTGGAAGTTTGAGTGGATTTTTTTTGTTTTTGGGTGTTTAAGGCTTGATTGGCGGTAAAAATACCTAAAGCAACAATTAAACCCAAAGAGAGGCCGATAACCACGGCAATTAAAAGTTCTTTTTTCATACGGCAAACGGCACTATAACACCCTTGAGTTTTAATTGTCAAGAAAATGGTTTTATGTTAGATTAGGTTCATATGGATATAAGTTTATTGCCAAAAGCCGGCTTTCTATTAAAATACAGAAATGTCAAAGTGACAGTTGAGCCAGAGGAAAATAAAGTGGAAGCAGAAGGAGAAACGGTCGTTATTAAAGGAGCAGGTGAATATGAAGTTAAAGGTGTCAGTATTTTTGGTACTAAGATTAACAAAGAGGTAATTTATACTTTTGACATTGACGAGTTACGGGTGGCATATTTGGGAGAATTTAAAGAAAAATTAAGTGACAGTCAACTTGATTGGTTAGACGGAGTAGACGTTTTATTAGTTTCGGGGCAATCAGCGGAAATAGTTAAACAAATTGGGCCGTCTTTGGCCGTGAGTCCTGAACCAATTAAAGGTATCGAAGGAATGTCGAGACAGGAAAAGAAACTGACGATCAGCAAGTTGCAGCTACCGGAAGAAATGAAAGTGATTGTTTTATATGCCTAATCAAATGAAGGTGCCGCCGCACAGTGAGGAAGCCGAAGAGTCGGTTTTAGGCGCGGTGTTAATTGATAAAGACGCAGTGGTGGAAGTGGCGGAATTATTACAGCCGAGTTTTTTTTATGAAGACAAACACGCCTTAATTTTTGAGTGTGTCAGGGAACTTTACAATGAAAGGGAGCCGATTGACGTAGTGACGGTGGCGGAAAAATTAAAGACAAGAAAAAGTTTAAAAAAAATCGGCGGAGTGGCTTATTTAACGGAGTTAGTTAACCGCGTGCCGACTTCGGCGCACGCGGTTAACTATGCCAAGATTATTAAAAACTTAGCGACCAAGCGGGAGTTGATCAGTCAGGCGTCAAAGATGGTGGAAGATTCGTTCGATGAAACCGCTGGTTTGGATAGGATTTTAGACCAGGCGGAAAAGGCGATATTCTCTCTTTCCCAGCAGCACCTGATCAGAAATTTTATCCATATTAAGGATGCCTTAGCGGAATCGTTTGACCGCTTGGACGAGTTGCATAAAACCAGCGGCGGCATGCGGGGAGTGCCGACGGGATTTAATGATCTGGACAATGTTTTGGCCGGAATGCAACGGAGCAATCTGTTAATTTTGGCGGCCCGGCCGGGAATGGGAAAAACTTCTTTAGCTTTAAACATCGCCCAATTTGTGGCGGTCAATCATAAAATTCCGGTTGGTTTTTTTTCACTGGAAATGAGCCAGGAAGAATTGGTGGACCGCTTGCTGGTGTCCCAGGCGGATATTGATGCCTGGAGATTAAAAACCGGTAAATTGAATGAGATGGATTTTGCTAAATTGTCCGATGCGATGGGAGAATTGGCCGAAGCCCCGCTTTATGTTGATGATACGCCGGGAATGTCGATTATGGAGATGAGGACGAAAGCCAGAAGGCTGCAGATTGAGCACGGGGTGCAGTTTTTAGTCGTTGATTATCTGCAGTTAGCCCATTCGCGAAATTTGGAAAACCGGGTGCAGGAGATTTCCGAGGTGTCGATGGGTTTGAAAAATTTGGCGAGGGAGTTAAAAGTGCCGGTGTTGGCTTTGTCGCAGCTGTCGCGGGCAGTGGAACACCGGGGGAACCCCAAGCCCCAGCTGGCGGATTTGCGCGAGTCCGGCGGTATTGAACAGGATGCCGACGTGGTGATGTTTTTATTCCGCCAGGATGAGAATGATTTGGAAAACTGTAAATTGTGGATTGCCAAACACCGGAATGGTCCCTTGGCGACGGTTGACCTTCGTTTCCGCGGCGACCGCATCCGTTTTTACGGAATGGAAAAAAAGAGAAAAGAATAGAGTGGCGCGGGAGAGAATTCCAATTTGTGCCAGAGGTGGGACTTGAACCCACACGGAGTTACCTCCACACGATTTTGAGTCGTGCTTGTATACCGATTTCAACACTCTGGCTTTTTTTGACAGGATGACTATAATTCTATCATATGCTTAACGTGAACCAACTAAGAAACGGGACCGCCTTTGAAATGGATGGCCAGCCGTACTTGGTTATAAAGTACGAATTTACTAAGATGGGGCGGGGAAATGCCACGATTAAAGTCCGCGTCAGAAATTTAAACACCCAGTCAGTAACGATGATGGGTTTTTCAAGCGGCGGGAGCGTTGATGACATTCAGCTCAGGCGCAAAAAGATGCAGTATCTTTATGCGGATGCCAACAACAGTGTGTTTATGGACCCGGTTAGTTTTGAACAAATTGAGATTGATAACGAGTTAATTAAAGAACAAAAACCGTATTTAGCTGATGGGTTGGAAGTCCAAGTTTTATTTTGGGACCCTTCGACGGGCTCAGGACTTACGGCTTTATCGGTAGAACTGCCGCCAAAGTTAACGTTTATAGTCAAAGAAACCGGGCCGGGAGAGAAGGGGAATAGCGTGTCAAACATGTATAAATCGGCGGTTTTGAACAATGGTTTGCAGGTTAAGATTCCCTTGTTTATTAAACAAGGCGAAAAGGTGATTATTGATACGCGCGAGGGTAACTACGTTTCTAGAGCTTAGCGATTAAAACCACCAGAACAACAACTAAAATTTGTAAAACTAACCCCCAGGGGAGATTAAGTTTGTGATGTAGCCGGCTTTGGAGTTTTTTAATCGTGGAAAAAGGCGGGAAGCTCCAGTTTAAGATATGAAAAGGCGCTTCCAGCCAGTCAGGCAGTTGAGCGATAAACATCATCGGAAAGAGGTAGGCGTAGGTCACTTGGGATTTAAAAATTAGCCAACCTAAAAAGAAGCCGATAAAGGCATCGCTCAAAGAAACAGCAATAGTTCTAGTTTTAGAGTGAATAATTTTTCGGGTACGAAAATCCCAGTGAGGGATCAGGTCCAGGAGAAAATGGGAGCATAAGTTAATCGGGTAGCCAAGATAAGGATTAGGGATAAGCTTGGCGATGGCGGCCCCAACCAGAGCGTGCGAGGTAACGAGCATGGTGTTATTATATACTATAAAGTTATGTGGCCAACATTAATTGCTTTCGGTCCATTAGTAATCCATTCTTTTGGCTTTTTATTAGCCCTGGGAGTGTTTTTCGGCGGCTTTGTGTTTTGGCAAAAAGGTAGGGAAGAAGGAACAGCCGAAGAAGAATTGATGGATTGCTGGCTGGTAAGCGGAATAGTCAGTTTGCTGACTGCCAGAGTTTGGTTTGTGTTGACTAATTGGGGGCAGTTTAATAATTGGTACAGAATTATTTTTTTAACGAAGTTCCCGGGTTTGGCTTATGAGGGGGCCTTCTTCGGTTTTTGGCTGATAGTGGTAATCTGGGCGGTTAGAAAACATTGGCCTTGGTGGCCGATTTTGGAAACAGCAGTTTTTGCTGAATTAATCGTGGAGATTTTTGGTAGGTTAGGTAGATGGTTAGCTGTCGGGACAATAAAAATGCCGTTCGAATTGATTTTTAGTGCGAGTTTAGCTTTATTCTATTTTATTTTTAAAAAATGGGAGAAGAAATATCGAAGTGCTTTTAAGCCGGGTTTTTTAGTAGCAGCCTATTTATTGGTTTTGGGAACAATAAACGCCCTGGTTACATTGTGGTTTGGTTTAATATTGGTAATCGGCGGATACTTGCTTTTAATAAATCGGTGGGGTAAACTGGCAGAACTATTTAAAAAGCAACCGGTGGCAATTAAAAAGCATAACCGCAAAAAATTAGGATTTGATTTTAAATAATCCGCCGGAGGCGAGACAAGTTATGTCCAGAATTAAATTTCCTTTACCGGTACTAAAGCCTGTCAGCAATTATTTAAAAACTGAAGAGAAGAAATTAAAACAGAGAAAGAAAGAGTTGGAAAAAGAAGATCCGTTTACTAACCACGACAGAGTGAATGATAATGCGGCAATTGATGCCGAGGCGGCGGAGGAATCCGGTCATGATCGGGTATCGGCCCTGAAATTGGAAGTAGACAGAATGCTGGTCAGAATCCGCAAGACGTTAACCAGGATTAAACTGGGGAAATTCGGTTTGTGTGAAAAGTGCGGAAAGATGATTGATACTGACCGGCTGGCAATTGATCCGACGGCGACGGAATGCATTGTTTGTGCCAATAAAAAAAAGGACTAATGAATTTTATTGTTAATTCTGGAATAATTTGGGGAATAGGAGCGAAACTGGGGCAGTATTGGATCTGGCTGATTGGGGGAACTCTTTTATTAATGATCAGAGTGTTTGGTTGGTCCCTGGGAACGGTTTTAATTTTGGTAGGGGGTTTAAGCAATTTAATTGATAGGATAAGGTTTGGTGGGGTGGTTGATTATATCTCGATCGGTTGGTGGCCCAGTTTTAATTTAGCGGATTGCTTTATTCTGGCAGGGGTAGTTATTTTACTGTATAGTCGTTGGTATGAGAGAACCTCAGATAGTTTACGAAGATGATGATTTGATAGTTTTGGACAAATTAGCAGGAATGGTAGTAAATAAAGCCAAGACGACAAAAGATAAAATGACGGTCGAGGATTGGTTGGAAAAAAAAGGCATTAACTTAGATAGGCACGGAATTGTGCACCGTTTAGATAAAGAAACCAGTGGTTTATTGTTGGTGGCTAAGACCGAAGAGGCAATGGAGAATTTACAAAAACAGTTTAAGGATAGACAAGTGGAAAAAGTTTATTGGGCGTTGGTGCACGGTCGGATGGCGCCGGAAGAGGGGATAATTGATTTGCCGATTACCAGAAACCCCTTTAACCGGAAGCGATTCGGAGTTTTTGTCGGAGGAAGAAAAGCGGTAACAAAATACCGGGTGTTAGAGTATTTTGACAACTTTTCTTTGGTGGAAGTTAGGCCGAAAACCGGCCGGACCCACCAAATTCGGGTCCATTTTAAATATCGGGGTTGTCCTTTAGTGGCTGATGGCTTGTATGCTGGTCGAAAAACCAGCAATCAGGACAGGCGTTGGTGTCCCAGACTGTTTTTACAGGCGAAAGAAATCACTTTTTTACACCCGAAAACATTAAAAAAAATGGAGTTTAAACTGGGATTAGCAAACGATTTACAGAGAGTGCTCAATAAACTAAAAAAAGCTTGATATTACTGTCTAAATTAAAAACATGTTTTCTTTAGCAATCACAAAAAACGAATTTGTTAAGGGAAAATGATATAGTTTGAATATAAATGAAACAGTTTAAAAAACCAAGACAACAAAAAGTTGTTTGGAAAAAATATTTGACATTTTTTTTAATTTTTACTTCGATTTTAGTTGGTGGGGCTGTGGGTATTAAAGAAGTCAAAGCCAGTCTTTGGGACGGACAAACTAATTTTGCTTGGGTGGAACAAGATAAAGATATCAAGGTGATTTTACTGATTCCCCAGCAGAAAAAAGAAGTTGCTTTTGCTATTTCGGCAGAGGCTTTGGCAAAAGTCGGTTTCGGTTTCGGCGAGTATCGGTTGGGGAAAGTTTTTGACCTAGGAGAATTGGAAAAAAAAGGCGGAAAATTACTGGCAAGAACAGCTCAAGACCTCTTGGGTATCGGCGTGACTGGTTGGCAGATAGGAGGGAAGAGCAATTTAAGCCATTGGGACCGGTTAAGAATTGCCTGGTTTAGAACTTGGCAGGAAAAAGGCCGAGTGAGAAAAATTGATTGGCAACAAAGCAGTGATGACTTAATCCATCAGGCAGTCTTTGATGAAAAGATTGCGGCGGAAGGACTAACCGTGGCGGTTCTCAACGCGACTGATACCGAAGGAGTAGGTAATGCTCTCAGCCGGCAAATTGACAATTTGGGGTTTGAGGTGACTTTAATCGGTAATAAAGACAACGAAAAACAAAGCTATTTTTTAATTAATGAGCGTTTTAAAAATAAACAGGCTTTACTGAGTTTAAGAAAATGGCTGAATATTAATTTAGTTAAATATGGTGATGTGGATGAGTATAGGTCTGATATAGTAGTGGTAGTTGGCGAGGACTATACTACTCTATAAAAGAGGTATAAAATTTAAGCTATGTCCGGACATTCTAAGTGGGCGACCATTAAGCATAAAAAGGCGGTGACTGACAATAAGCGGGGTCAGATATTTACTAAATTGATCAGAGCGATTACTGTCGCGGCGAGAGACGGCGGTGATTTAAATAGTAATTTTAAGTTAAGATTAGCGGTAGAAAAAGCCAGAGTAGTCAATATGCCCAAAGCTAACATTGAGCGGGCAGTGGAGCGTGGCAGCGGGGTCGGAGAGGGAGGCAGTGGGTTAGCGGAGGGGGTCTATGAGGGTTTTGGCCCGGGGAATATGGCAGTGATGGTGTCAGTTTTAACCGATAATAAAAATCGGACAGCCAGCGAGATAAAAAAAATTTTCGAAAGGGGTGGGGGAACATTAGGACAGCCGGGCTCAGTGGCTTTTTTATTCGATAAAAAGGGCAGGTTATTGATTGAAAAAAAAGCCGAGACGGAAAGTGAAATTCTACAATTAATTGATTTAGGGGCGGAGGATGTGGAAGAAGCGGAAGACGGAATTGAAGTTTTAACCCAGGCAAACAAATTAGCGGAAACAAAATTAAAAGTTGATCAGGCAGGTTTTACGGTTAAAGAAGCGGAATTGGTGTTTGTGCCGAAAAATTATTTGGTTTTAGAAGAGGAAATGAAAGGAAAGGCATTCCAGTTTTTAGAGACGTTAGATAATCATGATGATGTGCAGGAAGTTTATTCGAATATATGAGTAAGCGGACCAAGTTAGCAGTGACGGCGTTGGTGTTGACTTTGGGGTTAATCGGCATTCAGTCGATTGAAATTGATTCACGCTATCAGGCGATCGGGCTTTTGGCGGGAATGGCCTATGGTTTGTCCGTCTGGGCTTTATTTGACGATTTGAAAGGAATTGAATGGTTGACGGTGTTAATTTTGCCGGTTTTTTATCCGGTAGCGGTGGCTCTTTTCTATTTTTTATTGCCGGTAAGGTTATTGAGCCGGGTGATGATTTTAAGTGTGTTTGGAATCGGCATGTATGCACTCCTCCTGACCGAGAATATTTTGTCAGTAGCGGCAATCAGGACGATTCAGTTATTAAGAGCGGCTCACGCGGTGGGATTTTTAATTACTTTGGTAGTGGCCTTTTTTCTCTGGGATACGCTTTTCTCTTTCCGCTTCTTCCCTTGGTGGAATGGCTTGGCGGTTGGTTTAACTAGTTTAGGTTTAAGTTTACAGGCGGTTTGGAGTGTTAATCTTGAGGAAAAAATTTCTAAGGAAGTTTGGCAAAACAGTTTGGGCATTAGTTGGGGATTGGGAACATTGGCTTTAGTGATCAGCTTTTGGCCGGTAACCATTACCGTGGCTTCTCTGTTTTTAGTCAGTGGGTTATACGTCACGTTGGGTTTGGTGCAACATCGATTTTCCGGTAGATTATTTAGAAAAACCGTGGAGGAATATTTATGGGTAGCAGGATTAGTTTTAGGAATAACCTTTTTTTTAAGCCGTTGGCAATAGCAGTAGAGGAGTAGTAAGGCCTATAATACATATTAACCTATAATAATTATAGGACTTTTCACAAAATCTTCTGATTGTTTTCACGATTTGGATTGTCATATCAAGCTTTTTTCATCGTGGTGGTTTGATATAGTCTTGTGGATAACTTTAGAGGACTACTTAGATAAGATAATAGATATTAGTAATTTGATATTAAAAGTTTACTGGCATGTTTAGTAGGGGTGTGGAGGTAGGAGAAGAATTGGAATTAATCTTTACTACCCTAAGGAGAGTTGTCAGCAATTGATAGGTTAGGGCTTTATTCGGGTATTGATTATGTCGCACAATGTATCTTTTGCGACCATGCTTCAGGCAATGGGGAGAGGGGGTGTTTGTTAGTACAAAGTTGTCGAATAAAAAATATTTAGAAATTTTTTTAAATATATCAGCTATTTAATTTTTGTAATTCCTCTATTTCAGGCGGATTAGCCTTTTTTTGGTTTGACTAACCTTTCCCGAAACTATCAGACCCTCACCTACTATAAAACAACGATCATTACCATGCGGAAAAACAAAACGGGCTCTAGACGCGATTCTACGCGGTTTTCCTGAGGAAAAATGAGCGATCAAACTATTTGTTATTAGTTAAAACTGTGATATAACCTGGTTCAATTGGCCCAGCCAATTTGTCGTTTTTTGAAAGTTGACGAATGGTCTTAATGATTTTATCAGGACTGTGCTTTTGTTTTGTCCTTGACAATAAATTATTAATGTCGCACAATGTAACCGGTTGCGGAAAATTTATCCACAGCTAAAACTTATAGTATGCGAGAAATCAATGATAAAAAAGATTGATATAGCAACCTATCCCCTACTTATCCACATCCTGGCAGGTAAAAGACATGAGTGCTAAGGATAAAATACAAACAAAAAACGAAGTCAGGCGTAATCAATATGTCGAAGAGTATTTGGAGTACCTGGAGATTGAACGGAACTGCTCGAGGCTGACAATCAGAAACTACCGGCATTATCTTTACCGTTTTCTCGAGTGGACAGACAAAAATCTAGCCAAGTTTGAGTTGACCCAGTTAAGTTTAGACCAGGTGACGAAGTACCGGGTATTTTTAGCCAGATTTTTAAGTTTAAAAAATGAACCGCTCAGTCGGGCGACTCAGTCTTATCACGTTATCGCTTTGAGGTCGTTTTTAAAATATTTGATTAAGAGGGACGTAAAAACATTGGCGCCGGAGAAGATTGAGCTGCCGAAAAGCGAAAGTAAGTCGTTAAAATTTTTAACCGGAGAGCAGGTGGAAAGATTGTTAGGCAGTGTGGGGATTGCCACCCTCTCAGAATTGAGGGATAAGGCGATTTTAGAGACTTTGTTTTCCACGGGCTTGAGGGTGTCCGAGTTGGTCAAGTTAAATAAGGGGGAAATCGATATAGACAGAGGTGAGTTCGGGGTCATTGGGAAAGGTGGCCGGCAGAGAGTGGTGTTTTTATCTAAAAGAGCCAAAGAGTGGCTGAAGCGGTATTTGGCAAAACGGGAAGACGAAGATGAGCCGCTGTTTATTAACTTACGGTACAAAGGGGATAAAGGTCGGTTAACTTGCCGGTCGGTGCAGCGGATTGTTAAAAAGTACGTCCGGGTGGCTAAATTACCGGTGAAGATTACCCCACATGGGCTAAGACATTCTTTTGCGACTGATTTGCTGACCGGCGGAGCGGATATCCGGGCGGTCCAGGAAATGCTGGGGCATAAAAATATCGCCACGACCCAAATCTACACTCATGTTACCAATCAGCGCTTAAAAGAGATTTACGACAAAACGCATTTGGGAAACAGATAACACACCTTCAAGGATTATCCCTGTAGGTATATGATTAATATATGCCGGCTAAAAATGTAATTAAGCAATATAAGCCTAATAGTTATTATCATATTTACAATCGAGGTGTCGCGAAACAAAAAATCTTTTTAGATGCGGCTGATTATAAAAAATTCTTGAGTTATCTGAAGTTATATTTGATGCCATTTAACCTTCAAGGATTATCCCTGAAGGTGGCGCCCTCGAGAATGTTAAAAAACTATACCGATGAGGTTAAATTAATTTGTTATTGTTTAATGCCTAATCATTTTCACTTGTTAGTTTGGCAAAAAAGTATTGATTCGATTAACCATTTTATGAGGTCATTAGGGACAAAATTTTCAATGTATTTTAATCGTCGCTACAAAAGAGTTGGTCCAGTTTTTCAAAGTACTTATAAAGCGGTCGAGGTTGAGTCCGAAGAACAGCTGATTTATTTATCAAAGTACATTCATTGTAATCCGAAAGATATATTGCCTACAGGGATAATCCTTGAAGGCTATAAATACTCCAGTTATCTAAATTATTTAGGGATTATTAACCAAAGTTGGGTTAAACACGAAGATATCTTAGAAATGCCTTTTTTCCGAGGAAAGAGTCTTTCTTACAAAAAATTTGTTGAAGAATCAGACGAAAGAGATTTAATTGTAATCAAGAATGATCTATTAGAAGACCTACAGGGATAATCCTTGTAGGTCATTAGATTTTATAGACGGAATCGTAATCGTCAGGATCGCCCGCGGTTCCCTTACAGTTTAAGAGAACTACCACAGTTGGTTTTTCTGAACCATCTGGGTCAATACACATATCTTGGTAAAGTTTGCGAGTGGAGATTTTTAGATAAGAGGCTAGTTTACTAAATGGTTCAAACGTTATAAACGTAGGTTCTTCTGCAGGAAAATTGATTATTATTCTTTTATCTGTACTTTCTTCAGCAAGCGGAAGTATTTCTTCTTCTAGCTTATGACAAATAATGATTACCGGAACCGGACCGACTTGGCCGGAAAAATATTTTAGAAGAGTTTGAGGAACTGTTTGTCTATCTGGATCAACAATAAGATGATTTTTAAGAAATTTTCCCAGATTACTGTCAAAAGATGCTGGTTCCCTAGTGACATTGCTAAATTCCGGTAATCTACTCATATTTTTAACAAAAAACTGCCTCTCTGGGCAGTTGATTAAAGTGATTATACCACATTTTTATTCTTCTTCTGTTTCCTGTTTTTCCAAGAGGGCGACGGCGGCGACGGAATCGGCAGATTTGGCAAAGCGCATTAAAATCACTCCTTGGGTAGTGCGGCCGATACGTTTAATGTTTTTCAAGGGCAATTTAATTACCTGGGCTTTTTTGGAAGTGAGAATGACGGTTTCAATAATTTCGGTGACCAGCTGGGCAGAGACTAGTTTGCCGGTTTTCTCAGTGACCTGACTGGCTTTAACACCTTTGCCGCCGCGTTTTTGCAAAGGATACTCGGAGATGTCGGTCCGTTTACCCAAACCTTTTTCCATGACTACTAAAATATCCTGGAAGAATTTTCGTTTACCCTTAACCTTTTTACGCAGAGGGTTAAAAACCGCCATGCCGACAACATAATCAGTCGGATTTAAGCGGATGCCCCGAATACCGCGGCAAGACCGGCCCAAAGGACGACTATCGGTTTCGTTGAAATGAATTGACTGGCCGGAATAGGAAACTAAAAGAATGTGGTCGTGGCCGGAAGTCTGCTTGACCCAAACCAGTTGGTCATCCTTATCCAGTTTAATGGCAATAATTCCGCTACTACGAATGTTGCTGTAAGCGGCAGTGGCGGTTTTTTTAATCACGCCCTGACGGGTAACCATTAACAGATAACCTTCGTTGAGTTTGTCTTTGGCTAAACTTAAAACTGACTGGATTTTTTCCGTTGATTCGATATTGATTAAATTAATGATTGCCTGACCCTTGGCTTGGCGGGAGCCGGCGGGAATTTCATAAACTTTTAACCTAAAAACCCGCCCCTTGTCCGTAAAGATCAAGAGAACGTCGTGAGTATTAGCGGAAAAAATCTGATTAACCTCATCTTCTTCTTTGGTAGCCATACCGGTGACGCCTTTGCCGCCGCGGCGCTGAGAACGGTAAGTATTCATCGGCATGCGTTTGATGTAGCCGGTTTTGGTCATGGTGACGAGACAAGCTTCTTCCGGTTCCAGGTCTTCTTCGGAAAACTGTTTTAAAGAGTTTTTAATAATTTTGGTGCGGCGCGGGTCGGCATATTTTTGCTTTAAATCCTTTAATTCCTGAGTGATGGTAGTAATAACTTTAGCCGGATTCAACAGCAAGGCAATCAAAATATCAATAGTTTTTTTGATGGCCCGATACTCGTCTTCAATTTTTTGTCTTTCCAGGGCGGCCAGGCGCCTAAGTTGCATATCCAAAATTGCTTGGGCCTGAATTTCCGAAAGCTTGAATTTTTTCATTAAATTAATTTTGGCGGTATCGGCGTCTTTGGATTTTTTAATGGTGGTGATCACCGCATCTAAATTATCAAGGGCAATTTTCAAACCTTCCAAAATATGAGCTCTTAATTTGGCGGCTTTAAGTTCAAATTGAGTGCGGCGGATCACCACCAACTGGCGGTGTTTTAAATATTCTAAAAGGATTTGGCGCAAATTAAGCAGTTGCGGCGTGCCGTCCACCAGGGCGACGAGATTAGCGGGAAAGCTGCTTTGGAGTTCGGTGTGTTTAAAAAGATTATTGAGAACGGCTTTGGGTTTGGCTTCTTTTTTCAATTCGATGCAGATTTGCAGACCTTGACGGTCGGATTCATCGCGCAGATCTTTGATGCCGTTTAATTTTTTATTGCGGACCAAATCGGCAATTTTAGCAATGAGACGGGCCTTATTAACCTGGTAAGGCAACTGGGTAACTAAAATTTGAAACCGGCCTTTACGTTCAACAATTTCGGTTTTGGCCCGGACGATAATTGAACCACGGCCAGTGGTATAAACTTGTTCGATAGTAGCTTGATCGTAAATAATGCCGGCGGTGGGAAAATCCGGTCCGGGAATAGCGGCCATTAAATCGGCGGAGGTGACGGTTGATTCCAGACTGCCGGTTAATAATTCCGGGGCAACCGTTTCCGGATTAGTCAGTTTTTCCGGACGTTGCGGATGAGGAATGATTTTAGTTTTGGTAACGACAATATTGATCGCGTTAACCACTTCACCTAAGTTGTGCGGGGGAATTTTAGTGGCCATACCGACAGCGATGCCATCGGCGCCCATTAACAAAAGATTGGGCAGTTTGGCCGGCAGAACCAACGGTTCTTTTAAGGAAGCGTCAAAATTGTCAATAAAATCGACGGTTTCCTGATTCAATTCGTTTAAAAGTTCGTCAGAGATTTTGGCTAAGCGGACTTCGGTATAACGCATGGCGGCGGGTGAATCGCCGTCAACCGAACCGAAGTTGCCATGGCCGTCCACCAGAGGGTATCTTAAAGAAAAATCCTGGGCCATTCGGACCATGGCGTCATAGACAGCCATATCGCCGTGCGGATGGTATTTACCTAAAACTTCGCCGACGACGCGGGCGGATTTTTTGTAGGCGGAGGAATGAGTAATCCCCTGCTCTTTCATGGCGTAAAGAATCCGGCGGTGGACAGGTTTTAAACCATCGCGGACATCCGGTAGGGCCCGAGCGACAATTACGCTCATGGCATAGTCCAAGTAACTCCGCTTCATTTCGGAAGTGATCTCGACCGGCTGGAGTTTACCGATATCCATAAATTTAGTTTATTTACCAATGAATTGAATAACAAAAGGCGCGATTAATAAAGCCACAATCTGGACAATTTTCATCATCGGATTAAGAGCCGGTCCAGAGGTGTCTTTTAAGGGGTCGCCGACAGTATCGCCGACGACCGCCGCTTTATGGGCATCACTGCCTTTGCCGCCGAAGTGACCATCCTCGATGTATTTTTTGGCATTGTCCCAAGCGCCGCCACCATTACACATAAACAGGGCTAAGGTTAAGCCGGAAACAACCACGCCGCCCAAAAAACCGCCTAAAGCTTCAGCGCCTAACAAGCTGACGATAATAGGAAAAGTAATCACAATGGCAGCCGGAATGATCAGTTCTTTTTGAGCAGCGGCGGTAACAATGGTGACCGCCCTAGAATAATCCGGTAAATTTTTCCCTTCCATGATGCCTTTGATGGTCTTAAATTGCCGGCGGACCTCTTCAACGACTTCAAAGGCGGCACGGCCAACTGAACCGATCAAGCGGGAGCTGAACAAGAACGGTAGACTGACGCCTAATAAAAGCCCGATAAAGACTTTGGGGTTGGCAATGTTGATTGCATTTAGTTTGGTCGCTTCAAAATAAGTGGCAAATAAGGAGGAAGCGGCCACGGCGGCAGAGCCGACAGCAAAACCTTTGGTTAAGGCTTTAGTGGTGTTGCCGACAGCATCCAGGTTGCTGGTGACTTTTGGGGCCTTACCCTGTAAATGGGCCATTTCGACCATACCCTGGGCGTTATCACTAATCGGGCCAAAAGTGTCCAAAGACATAATAATGCCGGTGGTAGCCAGCATGCCCATACCGGCCAGAGAGATACCGTAAAAACCTAAAAATAGATAACCAAGCAAGATTGTGGCAGCCACAATTAAGACCGAGAAAAAAGTCGACTCCATACCTAAAGCCAGACCGCTGATTAAATTTGTGCCGGCGCCGGTTTGAGCGGCTTTGGCAGTGGTAACGACCGGTTTTTCACCTGGTCCGGTATAGTATTTGGTGACGTAAAGTAAAGCCAGCATGGCGACAATACCGGTGACGGCGGCGTAACCCGCCTTTGGTTCGCCTAAAAGAAAGGTGGCCAAAAGCATAAAAATAATGATGGCGGCCACAGCGGAAACAATAAAACCACGGATTAAGGGTTTGATCGGATCTTCCCGATCGGACTTAGCTTTGACAAAAAAGGTGCCTAAAATTGAGGTTAGGATTGCGCCGGAACGGGCTAGCAGAGGGAAAACGACCCCTTTTAGGCCAAACATCGCTCCGCCTAAAATCATGGCGGCAACAATAGTTAGGGCGTAAGATTCAAAAACATCGGCGGCCATACCGGCGCAGTCACCCACATTATCACCGACATTATCAGCGATGACGGCGGGGTTACGCGGATCGTCTTCCGGTATCCCCTTCTCCACTTTACCGACCAGGTCAGCGCCGACATCGGCGGCTTTGGTGAAAATACCACCGCCTACCCGCATAAATAAAGCGATTAAGGCGGCGCCGAAGCCATAGCCCACTAACACCTGAGTGGCGTCAGTGTGGCTAAAATAAGACCAAACGTAGATTAAAGAAACACCCAACAAACCTAAACCAACCACCAACATACCGTTAACCGTCCCGGCGGAAAAAGCAGTTTTTAAAGCCGGGTTTAAACCTTTTAAGGCGTTGTTAGCCGTGCGGACATTCGCTTTAACGGCAATCCACATGCCTAAATAGCCAATCAGGGCGCTAAAAAACGCCCCCATCAAAAAAGTGGCGGCAATCCCCTTCCCTAGACCGAAATAAATCGCTAAAGTTAAAACTACCACAATGGGTAGAATGACTATAAATTGTTTTTTTAAGTAAGCCATGGCGCCATTTTGAACGGCCAGAGCGATTTGTTGAAGTTTCTCGTTTTCGACCCCTTCTTTTAAGATTTTTTTAGTTAAAATAAAACCGTAAATTAAGGCAGTAATGGCAGTGGCCGGGGCAAACAGAAGAGCAATAATCTGGATATTCATATTTCTCCTATAATTATATATCTAAGGTAGCTAATTTGGCGTGAGATTGAATAAATTTTTTCCGGGGGGCGACTTCTTCTCCCATCAGCATAATAAAAGTTTCATCGGCTCTTTGAGCGTCGGCAACATTAACTTGTTTTAAAATTCGTGTTTGGGGATTCATGGTGGTGTCCCAGAGTTGTTCCGGGTTCATTTCCCCCAAGCCTTTATAACGCTGTTGGGTGTATTTTTGGCCCTTTAAAGATTTAATAAATTCTTCCCTATCGGCGTCGGTATAAACATATTTATCAGTTTTGTTAAAAGAGATTTTATATAAAGGCGGCATGGCAATATATAAGAAACCGTGATCAATGATGGGTCTTAACTGGCGGTAGAAAAAGGTTAATAATAAGGTAGTGATATGTTCGCCGTCAACATCGGCATCGCACATAATAATAATCCGATGGTAGCGTAATTTTTCCGGATTAAGGGTTTCACCGATTCCCATACCTAAGGCAATAATCAAATTTTTCAATTCCTGAAAGGCAATAATTTTATCCAGGCGGGCTTTTTCCGTATTTAGGACTTTGCCGCCCAAAGGCAAAATGGCCTGAAATTTACGGTCCCGGCCTTGTTTGGCGGAACCGCCGGCAGAGGGACCTTCGACAATATAAAGTTCACAGTTTTGTGGCCGAGTTTCTTGGCAATCTGCCAATGTTCCTGGTAAGGTGGAGCCTTCCAGGGCGCCTTTGCGGATAACGGCATCTTTGGCGGCCCGGGCGGCTAAACGGGCCCGAGCGGCCAGCAAGATTTTATCCAGAATTTTTTTAGCGTCCCCGGGATGTTCTTCAAAGTAGGCACTTAAACCTTCTTTGACAACAGCAAAAACGGCTGATTGGGCTTCGGCATTGTTAAGTTTAGTTTTCGTTTGGGACTCAAATTGAATATCGTTTGAAGGCATTTTGACAAAAACAACTGCCGCCAGACCCTCTTTTAGATCCTCGCTGATCAAACTATTATTGCTTTTAACATCTTTAAGTAAATTATTTTTTTCAGCATAATCCCGAACAACCTTATTTAAGGCCATACGGAAACCGGCCAAATGAGTGCCGCCGTCCCCAGTATTAATAACATTGGCAAAACTTTGAATATTTTCGTTAAAAGTATCGTTATATTGCAGGGCAATTTCCACACCGACAGAAATTTCTAGATTATCAACTTGTTTAGAAAAATAAATTACCGGGTGGAGTGGCTTTTTATTTTTATTTAAATAATTGATTAGTGATTTGATACCGCCGTCAAAATAAAAATGGCATTCTTCTTTAGTTTCCTCGTTATAGAGATGGAAAGACAGTTTGGCAATTAAGAAAGCCCGTTCCCGGCAGAGATTTTTGACCGTGATAAAATTGAAGCCTTCGTGCTTTTTAAAGATTTGAGAGTCAGGAATAAAGGTAGAAATGGTATAAGACGGGGAATTTGGGTATTTAAAGTGGTCATTTGGCAATAGTTTAATTAATTGAATTTCTTTAATTTGAGTGATAGGAGTTTTAGTTTTACCCCGTTCGTAATCCTGATAAACAACTTTACTGTCGCGTTTGACGATTACCCGCATAAAACTAGATAAAGCATTAACGGCGGAAGCGCCGACACCGTGCAGTCCGGCGGATGCCTGGTAAGCGGTCGAACCAAATTTGCCGCCGGCATGAAGTTTGGTCATGGAAACTTCCAGAGCGGACAAACCGCTTTTGTGTTTGTCAATCGGGATACCCCGGCCGTCATCCATAACCGTGGCCGAACCATTTTTATTCAAAGAAATCCAAATATTGCGGGCATAACCGGGAATGGCTTCATCAACGGAGTTGTCAATAATTTCCGTTAAAATATGATGGAGGCCGTGTTCATCGGTTGAGCCGATGTACATGCCGGGGCGTTTCCGGACTGGCTCTAAGCCTTCCAGAATAGTAATATCTTTAGCGGTGTAAGTAGACATAGAATTTATTACTTTATCACATCACTGGTTGAAGAAACAAATTTTCCAATACCAGTTTAGGGTTAACATTCTGATTCAAGTATACAATATTTTGGGTAATTTGTCTTATAAAAGAGTGAAGGTAAAATTGTTTTTGATTAATCATTAAATCTCTTAAAAAGAGTAATTGATGGTAACAAAACTCCAAAGCCTCCTGCTTAGAAACAGCCAGTTGGTTAGCCAAGGCAATTTTTTGACCAGGAGAACTTTCTTTTAGTTGACAAAAAATATCTGCCTGGGATTTTTGTAAAGCAGAAGAAAGAGAATCGGAAGGAGAAATATGGAATATTTGACAGCGGGAAATGATGGTTTCCAGCAGTGAATCCGGCTGAAGTGTTGCCAGAATAATTAATGAGTGGGCGGGCGGCTCTTCCAGAGTTTTTAAAAAAGCATTTTGGGCCTCAAAAGTCATTTTCTCGGCTTGAGAAATAAAGACAATGTTATTGGTTTTAAACATTGGTTTGCGCGTTAAAAAATGAGTAATATGGCGGATATCGGCAATACCAATACTGGGTTCAGAATTAATAATTAACGTGTCGGGTGCAGGTAGTAAAGAATCGTGGCTGAGTTGACGGGCTAAAGTCAAAATTTGACTTTGATTGTTAGCGGTAATTAGAATAGAATGAAGCATATTTAATAGTATATAATAGTTTTATTATGCCTGCCCAAGACCTTAAATTACTGGATTTTCTTTTGGAAAAGTCATTACTTAAAAAAAGTGACTATGAGCGGATTAAGACAGAGGTTTTGGGTTCGGCGGCCGGGGCGGAAGAATTGTTAATCAAACATAATTTAGTCTCCGAGAACAAAATTACTCAGACGAAGGCGGAGTTACTTAAAGTGCCTTATTTAGATGTTTCCACTGTGAGCGCCAGTCCGGAAGCATTAAATTTACTGCCGCAGACGGTCGCGGAAAAATATTTAGTTTTACCGTTTTCCCTTGATAAAAATCAAAAGACATTATCCGTGGTAATGGCCAATCCCGTGGACTTGCAGTCTTTGGAGTTTATTGAGAGAAAAACCGGGATGAGATTAAAATTATTTTTAGGCGAGCCAAGTAAACTGGTAAAGATAATCGATGAACATTACACCCAGAGCTTGTCGACAGAAGTGACGGAGGCATTAAAAGAAACTACTACTATTAAGTCAGAAAAAATAGCTTTGGATGAGTATAGCGGCGGAGTGATACGGGAGGCACCGATTGCTAAAATTGTGTCGACAATTTTAGAGTTTGCCATTAAGGCAAGAGCTTCCGATGTGCACATTGAGCCATTGGAAGATAAAACCAGGGTGAGGTACAGAATTGACGGAATTTTATACGAGAAACTGATTTTACCCAGAAATGTTCATGACAGTGTAATTTCGAGAATTAAAATTTTGGCAGGAATGAAAATTGACGAAAAACGTTTACCTCAGGATGGTCGGTTTAATTTTAAGGCCGGTGCAGAAGAAGTGGATTTAAGAATTTCTTCTTTACCTTCGGTCTGGGGGGAAAAAATGGTGATGCGGTTACTAAAAAAGGAACTTAAAGTGCCGGATTTGCCGGATTTGGGGCTAAGAGGGATGGCGTTGACTAATTTACAAACAGCGATTCGGGTTCCCCACGGAATTATTTTGATAACCGGGCCGACCGGTTCGGGAAAAACGACCACTTTATATTCACTGCTCTCAAAAATTAACACACCCCGGGTGAATATTTTAACTTTGGAAGATCCGGTGGAATATCAAATTCCCGGGGTTAACCAAGTCCAAGTGAATCCACAGGCGGGACTGACTTTTTCTTCCGGATTGCGGTCATTTTTGCGCCAGGACCCGAACATTATTATGGTAGGCGAAATCCGGGATAAGGAAACGGCGGAGTTAGCGATTCAGGCATCTTTAACCGGCCATTTGGTTTTTTCAACCTTACACACGAATAGCGCTTCGGGAGCACTCCCTAGGCTTTTGGATATGGAAATGGAACCGTTTTTGCTGGCTTCATCCATGACTTGCATTGTTGGTCAACGGGTCTGCCGGCAGATTTGTAAGTTTTGCAGAGAAAGTTATACTCCCCCGGCTGCGGTAGTAGCGGATATTAAAAAAGTGCTGGGCCCGTTATTAAAATCAGATGACTTTAAGCTATATCGAGGAAAGAAATGTCAGGAGTGTAACGGCACCGGTTATTTGGGCAGAATCGGGATTTTTGAAGTGCTGCCGGTAACGGAAAAAATCGGCCGCTTGATTTTAGAGCGGGTGCCTTCCAGTAAAATTGAAGCAGAGGCAAAAGAAAGTGGTATGATTGATATGAAACAAGATGGTTATTTAAAAATAGTGGAGGGCATGACGACTCTAGAAGAGGTTCTCAGAGTCGCTGAAGATTAATTATGGAGATAAAGTCTTTATTAGGTCTCGTGGTTGAAAAAAAAGCTTCAGACTTGCATTTGACGGTGGGGGTGCCGCCCTACCTCAGGATTAATGGTGAATTAGAGCCGGTCGGTCAAGAAGTGGTGACGGCCGAGATAGCCAAGGCATTAATTTTTCCATTGTTAACTCCGGAGCAAAAAGACACGTTTTTGGTCAATAAAGAATTAGATTTTTCTTTTGCTTTTGGACATTTAGGTAGATTCAGGATAAATGTTTATTACCAGAAAGAGACAATGGCGGCGGCATTAAGATTGGTGACTGAGAAAATAAAAAGCATCGAGGAATTAGGCTTGCCGAAAATTTGCCATTTGGTTACTGAATTAAAACAGGGATTTGTATTAGTGACCGGACCAACCGGGCATGGGAAAAGTACAACTTTGGCGGCAATTATTGATGAAATCAACAAGACCAGGGCAGAGCATATTGTGACGATTGAAGATCCGATTGAGTATGTTTATACACCGCAAAAGAGCATCATCTCCCAGCGGGAAATGCATGGTGATACTCACTCCTGGTCAGTGGCTTTGCGGTCGGTTCTAAGGGAAGACCCTAATGTGGTGTTGGTCGGAGAAATGCGGGATTACGAAACGATTGCCGCGGCCCTGACGGTGGCAGAGACCGGGCATTTGGTGCTAGCGACACTACATACTAATAATGCGGCCCAGACAGTTGACCGGATCGTGGATGTTTTTCCGGAAAGCCAGCAAGCCCAAGTGAGAACTCAGTTAGCGAATACCTTGGCGGCAGTAATCAGCCAAAGATTGCTGCCGATAATCGGCGGCGGCCGGGCAGCGGCAACAGAAGTGCTTTTAGGTTCTGCGGCAGTAAAAACAACGATCAGGGAAGGAAAATCCCATTTGATTAACAACATTATTCAGACCTCCGGAGATTTAGGAATGCATACTTTGGAACAGGATTTAGCCCGTTTAGTCAACGAGAGTAAAATCGATTTTAAAGTGGCTCTAGGCTATGCTTTAAACCCGGCAGAGTTAGAGCGTCTGGTTAAAAGATAATGGAAAAATTTAATTATTTAGCCACTGATAAAGATAACCGTAAAGTTAAAGGTACAGTTGAGGCAGTGAACTTGGTCCAGGCCCAAAGTATTTTAAGAAGCAAAAACCTGTTTATTATTAACTTAGACAAAATTGAACTTTTGCCGGCTTGGATGAAGATGCTGGAGAGTTTTAATAAGGTTAGACGGACAGAAGTAGTTCATTTTACCCGGCAGTTGGCGACGATGGTGACCGCCGGGTTGCCATTGACCAACGCTTTAGCAATCCTAAAATATCAGTCAGGCGCGGCCATGGGTAAATTAACAGACGAAATTTTGAGGGATGTGGAAGGCGGCGGATCTTTTTACAAGGCTTTGCAGAAACATGAAGGTGTTTTTGACCGGATTTATTTGTCTTTAGTCCGGTCGGGAGAGGCGGCGGGGGTTTTGGAAAAGGTCTTACAACGCTTGGCGGATAATCTGGAAAAGGAAGGGGAATTCCGGGCAAAAACCAAAAGCGCGCTGATTTATCCGGCAATTATTACCATAGCGATGGTGGTGGTGGCGACAATAATGATGATTTTTGTGATCCCTAAACTGACTTCGATGTATAACGACTTTGGGGCAGAATTACCGATGGTGACCAAGGTTTTAATTGGTATTTCAACGTTTGTGGCAAAAACTATTTGGCTTTGGCTGGTTTTATTAGTGGTGGGCGGGTATAGTTTCAGCAAATGGAGAAAAACAGCTTCCGGCAGGCTGATTTATGATACTTATATTTTACGCTTACCGATAATCGGACCGTTAAAAACCAAAATGATTTTGACGGAGATCACCAGGACTTTGGCGTTGTTGGTCGAGTCAGGAGTGGCGATTGTGGAGGCTTTGGAAATTGTTTCCGGCGCGGCGGGCAACGAACTGTTTGGCCGATCGATAAAAACCGCGGCTAAGGATGTGGAAAAAGGTGTGCCTTTGGCGGCGGCCATCGGCCAGTTTGAACATTTTCCGCCGCTGATTTCGCAAATGCTGGCTGTGGGTGAAGAAACCGGGAAAATTGACGAAGTAATGTTTAATGTTTCTCGGTATTTTGAAACCGAATCCGAGCAGGCAGTGAAGGGCTTGACAACCGCAATTGAGCCACTTATGATGATTATATTAGGTGTGGGGGTAGGGTTTTTAGTAATTGCCATTATTATGCCAATTTATAATCTAACCAGCCAATTTTAGGAGGCTTATGAAGAAGGGTTTTACATTAATTGAGTTGTTGGTAGTGATTACTTTAATTGGTATTCTAGCGGTAGCAGTGTTATCAGCCTTGAACCCAATTGAGCAGATTAATAAAGCCCGGGATGCGGGTCGGCGGTCGGATGCGGCGCAAATTATGTCGGCGCTTGACCGTTATTTTGCTTCTACGGAAGAGTTTCCCTGGAATAATGTCGGTTGGAGCAATGAAATAGCCGCAGTTTCCGGTGCTTTTTACGGACGAGCGTCAATGAACGGTGTAGGTATCTGCGGGGCAGTTGCTACAGTTCCGGCCAGTGGATCCTATCTCTTAGAAACTGTGAGTGCCAGTGGCTGTACCAATAAGGGGTTACTGGTTACTACAGAAGAATTGAAAAGCCAATTTGGCAAAAGAAAAGCTTTTAGAAGCACACCGTTGGCAGAGGACAAGTTTTATGTTATAAAATTACTTAATGATCCGTCAATCAGCGTCTGCTTTGTGCCTTCCTCAAAAGCAACTCGGATTAAATGGAATGCTGTAGCCGGACAGTTGAAAAGCTTAGCAATTGGCGGTACTGACTTACCGACAATAGTCCAACCTTGCACCACACAATTTGTTGCCACTGGGGCTGGGCCTGGATGGACGACTAACGTAGATGCTTGTTATGTCTGTATTCCGGAAGAGTAAAATAAGTTTGATTTGAATTTTAAAACCCCTCGGCAACGAGGGGTTTTTGGTTACAAAGTAAGCTATTTTTAAAACATTCCACTCCGGAGTGGAATGTTTACTCTAAGGAGAGAGATTTAATCAGGTGTAATTGTTTTTGATAATCGGCTTGATTTTGAATGAATTCAAGATAAGATTTTTTTGTTTTAAACTCGCGCAAAATTGTGTCGGTGGAGCATAGGTTGTATCGACTGGAGGATAAATATTCTTTTATTGATGAATACGGGTATTCTTGAATTTTATTTATGTCTTTAATAATTGATGAGGTGAAGGGATTAAGATGAATATAGCGGCTGAGATGTAATAATTGTTCGTTAGAGGTAACCCTAATAGCCTTAAATCTGCCTTCTAAAACTGGTCCCTGCTTTTCATAAATAGTATTAAAGTATTTTGAATAACTGTTGGAAAATTTACTAATTGATTGAAGAATGCCTTTATCTTTAGTTTGCTTGATAAGAAAATGAAAATGATTTGGCATAAAACAATAAGCTAAGATATCAATAGATGTTTGGACAAGTTGTTGTAATATCTTTTTTTGTCTTTTTGGTGTTTGAAGATTGAGATAGGAAAATTTTATTGGTGGAGTTAAATATTGGTAATATTGAATTGTTTTGATGGCCCTGATGTAGTCTTTTTCGGAAAAGAAAATCTGTTTTTTATTAAATCCCCTATTAAAGACGTGATATATTTCTTGAGTGACTAAAGGAGTTTTTCTACTGGGCATGGTTTATTTTATAACATTCCACTCCGGAGTGGAATGAGTAGTAGCGGTGTTGCTGATTTGATTGATTTGGTATAGTAAAAGAATGGATTATTTAATACTGTTTTTGCTGGGGTTGGCGGTCGGTAGTTTTTTAAATGTGGTGGTTTATCGGGTAAGGCACGGTGATTCGGCGCTGCGCGGACGATCCTACTGCGATTATTGCAAGGTCAAGATCGCCTGGTATGACAATATTCCCCTCCTCTCCTTTCTTTTATTGAAAGGCCGATGCCGGAAATGCAAAAGGAAAATTCCGATTGAATATCCCCTAACAGAATTAGTAATCGGCATGGAGTTTGTCTGGATTTATTGGCTGCTGACGGTTAATTTTAGGTTTTTTGGTTCCTGGGAAGGATTTTACAGTTTAGCCCTGCTTCTCTACTGGCTGATTTTGTTTTCCGGTTCTTTGGCAATTGCTTATTTTGATCAAAAATATATGCTGATCCCCGATCAAATTGTCTGGCCGTTAATTGCGGTGAGTATTATCAGGTTATTTTTCTCGCACCAATGGCTGGTGTTGTTAGTTGGTTTGCTGTCGGCGGGATTTATCTGGTTAATCAGATTAGTTTCCAAAGGAAAAATGGGTGACGGTGATATCCTGCTGGCTTTATTACTAGGTCTGGTTTTAGGCTGGCCCAGGATTGTCGTGGCTTACTTTTTGGCGTTCTTGACAGGAGCAACTGTGGGCACTATATTGATATTAATTAAGAAAAAGAAGTTCAAGGACAGAATAGCCTTCGGGCCATTCCTTTTATTAGGAATGATAATAGCTAAATTATGGGGAGGAATTATATGGCAGTGGTATCAAAAGGTTTTACTCTTTTAGAGTTATTAGTGACAATTTCGATAATCGGCATTTTATTGGCGATTGGGTCGGTCAGTTTTTCCACGGCGCAGAAAAAAGGCAGGGATGCCCGGCGGCAAGGTGATATGGTGGCCATTCAAAAAGCGCTGGAGCAATGTTACAGCGTGGATGTGAGATATCCCGAAGTGAGTTTCGGTTCAAGTTTGATTTGCACGGCTGGTCAAACAACGATGAATCAGGTTCCGAATGATCCGAAAAACACCGGTACATATGTTTATACTTATACGACTAATTCCGGAACCACAAACACCATTTATTGTTTGTGTGCGTATTTGGAGAATACGGGAACAGGCAACGCCAATACTGTTGGAGCAAATGGGGTTTGTAGCTGGGCTGGAACCAAAAATTACTTTTGCGTGAGTAACCAACAATGAAAAAAGTTTGCCTACGCCAGCGGGGTTTTACTTTTATAGAAATGTTGGTAGTTGTGACGATTATTGCTGTATTAACCATGGTGGGTATTGCTAACTTCCGGGTAGCGAATCAAAAAGCCAGAGATGGCCGCAGGCAGGGAGATTTGGAACAAATCCGGGCGGCCTTAGAGATGTATCGGACTGACCTAAAAGTTTATCCAACTACAGGTAATTTAAGTTTATTAACACCCAGTTACATTGGCACAATACCAGCTGATCCGACTACTGGACGTTTGTATCGTTATACCAGCGCTACCGGGGCAATTTATACATTATGTGCGGCTTTGGAGTTGGGAGGCACAGATACTTGCAGTGGCAATTGCGGCACAGGAATAACCTGTAATTACAAGATTAGCAATCCCCTATGAAGTTGGGGTTAGGGTTTACGTTGGTGGAGTTGCTGGTGGTGGTGGCTATTAGCGCGGTTCTTTTCGGCGGCGGGCTGGCGGCTTACCGGGGAATTGGAGATAAACAAGCGGTGAAGCAGAACGGAGCCACGTTTTTGTCTAATTTAAGATCGGTCCAACAGAAAGCCTTGGCTTCGGAAAAACCGACGGACTGCGGTACAAATCCATTCAAGGGTTATAGGGTTAACACTAGCCATTCATCCTATTATACAGTGACGGCTTGGTGTGTAGGCGGGGTAGCAAAAAAAATTGATTTGACAGACGGGGTTGAGTTTGTAGACCCGTTTAATATTTATTTTCAGGTGCTAAAAGCAGAGGTTCTAGGGGCGCAGACGGTTACTTTATCCAAAGGCACTACCAGTTATGAAGTAACTATTGAACAAAGAGGGGTGATCAGCGGTGAACTACTTTAAGACAAATAATTCAGGCCAGTCGTTGATTGAAGTGGTGGTAGCAGTAGGCATGATGGCTTTGTTATTAACGGCGATTTTAGCCTTAGTGTCTTTGTCAGTAAAAAACAGCCGCGTGGCGAAAGATCGAGCCCAAGCAGTGAGTTTAGCCCAAGAAGGCGTGGAGTTGATGAGGACTTATCGGGATTTTAGCTGGAGTCAATTCTCCGGCCAGGCGGACGGAACAACGGCTTATAATTTACCTGAGGATTGGACAGTGGGGCCGGCTTTATTAAGCAATTGCCAAATAAACATTAATACTTTTTTTAAACGCTGTGTACTTTTAAGCCAAAATCCAACACCAGTGACTGTTAATGTGGTGGTATCCTGGAAAGAAGGCGCGCAAACTTATCAAACAAATCAAGTAACGCAGTTGACTTTATGGGAAAGATAAAAGGAAAAGGTTTTACACTGATTGAGGTATTAACCGTTTCGGGAATAATGGTTTTGTTCAGCATTACTTTAGTGGCGATATTATTGGGGGCATTCCGAGGCGGCGGCAAGGCCCAAATATTGCAGCAATTACATGAGGATGGTGATTTTGCCCTCAAGGCAATAACCAGAGAAGTGAGAAGGGCAGATAAGATAGCGTGCGGGGCTGGGAATTTAACGTTAACAATGCCGTATGGAGGCACACCGATTTTATATAAATTGCTTAGTGATAGAGTGGCTTCAGGCAGCGCGTTTTTAACCGGAACATTGGGAGAGGTTTCCGGGCTGACATTTTCCTGCATAAACGGCAGTGGCGGTAACCAGATTGTGACCATCAAATTTACTTTAACTGTCGGAGATACGTCATCCCAAGTTCAAGAAAAATTCAGCCAAAATTTTGCCACTTCGGTGGCTACTAGGCAAAAATAAACTAATAAGTTACTATAGAATTATGAAACAAGGTCAAGCGGTGTTAATTGTGCTTTTAGTGGCGGCGGTGGCTTTAGGCTTTGGTTTGTCGATTATTTCCCGATCAACGACGGATGTTAAAATCAGCGAGCAGGAAGACCAGGCGTCGAGGGCATTTAATGCGGCAGAAGCCGGGATAGAGGCCGGTTTACAAAATTTAGCCGTTGGGACTTATCCTTTACCACCGGTGGCGGGAATTACTGGTCAATATTCAGTTACAGGAGTTAATGTTTTAAAGTTAGAGACCTTGAGTGAAAACGATGTGGCCACAGTAGTTTTGGGAGGAGCAAACACTTTAACGGTTGAGTGGGGAGAAGCTTGTCCCGGGACGGCATCTTTGGAAATAGCAGTAATCGACAAAGACGGGAATGTTAAAAGAGACGGAATTAATGCCTGTACGGGATACGACAATGGTTTAACCGATATATCAACTCCGGGGACTGATGGTTATTTAAGAAGTCGTTCAGTGACAGTAGGGGTGGATGATCGGTTGGTGCGGATCAGGCCGATTTACAGCCAAACGAAGTTGAGGGTGTACGGGTCAATAGAATTACCGCCGCAAGTGTATCAGGTTAATTCAACGGCCCAAGCGACGACTCTAGAGTCGAAAGCGATTAACGTGACCAGAACCGAACCGGCGGCGCCGGCAATATTTGACTATGCTTTATTTTCCGGGACAAACTTAGTACAATGATAATATATAAGGAGAAACCTGCCCATGAAAAATTGGTTTGGCTTAGACATCGGGTCTAATCAAGTTAAAGTTTTACAAGCGGAAAAAGTCAGTCAAGGATTTAGAGTTGCCCGGATGGCAGCGGTGCCGCTTAAGGCCGATGGGTTAACCGAGGCGATTAAAACAGCTATCAAGGAAGCAAAAATAAAAGCTTCAAGCGAAGTCAATGTTGCTTTAGCGGAAAGTGAAGTTTTTACCAGAATTATTGAGGCGCCGAAACTATCAGAAATGGAGTTGGCATCTTCAATCCGGTATGAAGCGGAACAATATATCCCCATTGCTTTATCAGAGGTGGAGTTATTTCATCAGATTTTACCGATTGATGAAATTAAGAGTGATAAATCGATGAAGGTGTTATTGATTGCCGTACCAAAAACCCGAATTCAACAATTAATGCAAATCTTTGATCAGGCGGATTTGATTCCCGGTGGCCTAGAAACAGAGCTTTTTAGCTTGAAACGGATTTTAGGCGATGAAAAGAAAGTTCAGATTTTAACCAGCTTCGGCTATAAAACCACCGACCTAATGGTGTTGAATCATAACATCCCCAGCTTTACTTACTCAGCTAATGTCGGCGGGATGGCTTTAACTAAGAGTTTAGTTAATGAATTATCTTTATCTTTTGAACAGGCGGAGGAATATAAAAAAACTTACGGATTAAGGGAAGATTTACTGGAAGGAAAGGTGGCTAAAATTTTACAACCTTTTATTGAAGAAATTATTGAGCAAATTAAAAAGGCGATGATTTATTTGCAACAACAGGGTTATAATAAACCTCCGAATGAACTCATTTTGGCCGGCGGCGGAGCCATGCTGGCCGGACTAAGTGGTTTTTTAGCCGCTAAATTGAACATAGAAGTGGTGATCGCTGATCCTTTTAAGAATTTTCTTCATGACGAAGATTTTAAAAAGAAGTTTCCCTATGAAAATAGCTCTCAGTGGGCAACAGTAACAGGGTTAGCTTTAAAAGGGTGGCTATAAATGGAGATAGAACTAATTAAGAAAGAAATAAAGAAAGTTAGAGATCGGCAGAGATTAAAAAAACTGGCCGGGAAAATTCTGGTTTTAATTCTGTTTGGTTTAAGCGGGATAATGATTTTTGTGTCTTTATTTAATTTATCGATCAGCGCAATAAATAAAAAACTGGAATTGCAGTTGAATGTTATTAAACAAAAGATAACTGATTTAAAAGAGGTGGAAACGAAACAAGTATACTTATTAAGCAAGCTACAATCTTTTAAAGATTTGTTAAAGTTGCAGGAACGACATCAGGCAGTAGCCGAAGCAGTTTTTGCGCTTGTTCCGGACGGGACAAGCCTAAAAGGATTTGATGTTAATGAAAGCGGGATAATTAAACTGGCAGGTGATGTAGCTGATTGGGAAACATTTAATCTATTACTTGGTCATATCAGAGAGGCAAAAGCGGGAAAGTTAATCATTGTTAATGCTCAGGTGGATAAAATTTCTTTTGACAGTAAAAGCGGGATTAATTTTGATATAAATCTGCAATTATCCGGAGGCAATGTCAATTAATGAAAAAATATAGAAACTTAATAATTTTAAGTTTATTGGGGTTAGCAATGATAGGAGTGATTTGTGGTCCGATTTTAACGGGCTTATATAGTCGTTTGACGACTAATAAGCAGTTAAATCAGGAGTTGAAGGCCATGGAAAAGAAGTTGGCGGATTTAGAAGGAATTGATAAAAATTTAGTTAATGAGCGAGTGGTAAAAATGGAAACAGTTTTTCCCTCCGATAAACCGGTGGTGCAATTGCTCTCAACGTTAACACAATTATCGGGTAAATATAGTCTTAATTTTGGCGGGGTATCTTTAAGTCCAGGCAGTTTGACAGATAATCAGACAACCAAAGACCAAGCGGAGGACAGTTTAAATGATATGAAGTTTGGATTTGAGGTCGGAGGAACCTTTGATAATATTTTAAATTTTATGAAGGAGTTAGAAAGAGCGGCCCCATTAATGAAAATAGACAAGGTTGGTTTAATGATCAAGACTAGTCCCCTAGTCAGCGAACAACCAACAGAAGTGGCGGCGAAAATTGACGTTTCGGCTTTTTTCAAAGGTCCGCCGAAAACTATCGGAGCAATAACAGAGCCGGTAGCTTTATTAACCAGAGATGACGAGGCAATTTTATCAACGATGTTTACTTTTACTCAATTTCCGGTAATTCTACCGGTGGCTCAGACCGGGAAAGTTGATCTGTTTGCAGCGGGTCTTGGAGACTAACTTTGACTTTTAATCCTTGTTTGATGGCTTTAACTTTGGTTAGTTCCCGGATACTATTGATGATTTTGCCGCCTTTGCCGATTACCTTACCCATATCGCTAGGATCGACAGTGATGGTAATCAGGTGAACGCCGGATTCATCAATATCTTCCGTAACATTGACAGCTTTAGGTTTATCGACAAGATTCGTTACCAGGAATTTGACTAAATTAAGCATGGGTTTTAATTAGGCGGCTGACGGTAGCCGTGGGTTTAGCGCCATGAGCAATCCAGTAATTAACTTTTTTTAAATCAATTTTAATTGTATGGGGATGAGTATTAGGGTTATAAGTGCCGATTAAATCCAGATATTGACCGTCGCGTTTGCTTCTTTTTTCGTTGACCACAATTTTATAAGTGGCGTAATTTTTTTTGCCGGTACGGGTTAGTTTAAGTTTAAGCATAGGGAAATTATAGCAGATTTAGCGGCATGCTGTTGGGCTTCTTGTTTGGATTTGCCCTGACCAACGCCGGCCAATTTTTGTTTACAATAAACTTGGACGGTAAAAATCCGATTATGGTCCGGCCCGGAAGTTTTAACTAATTTATAATGCGGGGCAATTTTGAATTGCTTTTGCCATTTTTCCTGAAGTTGGCTTTTAAAATCGGCAATTTCTAATGTTTCAGAAAGATGGGAAAACTGGTTAATAAGTTGTTCTTGAATAAATTTCTTAACGGCAGTAAGTCCTTGATCAAGATAAATAGCGCCAATAAGAGCTTCAAAAACGTTGGCTAAAAGCGAAGGGTTTTTATCACCACCGGCTTTTTTCTCCCCACGGGAAAGAATTAATTGACTGCCAAGATTCTGGTTTTTGGCGGCGGCAGCTAATGTTTTTGTCTGAACAATTTGGGCCCGTTTACTGGTTAATTGACCTTCGGGAAGGTGGGGGTATTGATGATAAAGGTAATCAGACACAATTAATTCCAAAACAGCGTCGCCTAAAAATTCCAATCTTTCATTGGAAATCTTACTGCCTTGTTTTTCGTTTATAGCCGAGCGATGAGTCAGGGCGGTGGTTAATAAAAAAGGGTTTTTAAACTGAATCATTTTTTAATGATGGCGCCTAAAACGCCATTAATAAATTTAGGAGTAGTTTCACTGCCATAAGTTTTAGCTAACTCAATTGCTTCATCTATCACCACCTTTGGCGGGGTAATGCCGGCCTTCATTTCTTTAACCGCTAATCTTAAGATAGCCAAATCAACTTTATTTAATTTATTAATCGGCCAATCAGGGGCATTTAGACTGATGATTTTGTCTATTTCTGTATTGAATTTTTCATTACGGAAGATCGAAGAAAAAAGTCTTTTAAATGATTTAATTCGTTTAAGGTGGCGGGGGTCAGAAACTGATTTCATCAATATTGACGGCAATTGGGACACAAGACGTGAGGAGGTTTTTGTTGATGGCAATGAGGGCAAGGGACAAGGGTAGGTTTAGTTAAATGAATAGCTGCCCGGCGTTTTCCCTGACGGCGAGTAGAAATTTTTCTTTTAGGCTGCGGTGGCATATGAATTTATTTTATGCTTTTCTAGTTCTTTTTTCAAGAGCGGAGTTAGATTTTTTAAATTCGAAACGGCGTTCTTGGTTCTTTCGATTAAATCTGTCTCAGTTAATGAAGCAAATTTTAAATCAAAAAAACCATGTTGCTTTAAGCCATATAAATCGCCAGGACCGCGTAGCTTTAGATCTAGTTCGGCTAATTTAAGTCCGGAAAAGTTAGTTTCGAGATATTTTAAACGGGTAAAGGCAGATTGGCTTTGACTAAAAATAAGACAATAAGAATCTTTTTGGCTGCGGCCGACGCGACCGCGGAGTTGATGTAATTGGGCTAAACCAAATCTCTCCGCGTTTTCAATTAAAATAATGGTGGCATTAGGAAAATCAATCCCAACTTCAATGACTGGCGTGGCCACTAAAATATTAATTTTATTTTTCTTAAATTTCTCAAGAAGTTTGGTTTTTTCTTTATTTTTAAGGCGGCCGTGAAGTAAGCCTAACTTTAAATTATTAAAGACAGACTTTAATTGATTAAACTCGAGCGAAACGGCCTTAATGTCTTTCATTGTTTCTTTTTCCGAGGGGTCAATCAGTGGACAAACAATAAAGGCTTGGGTGTGATTAGTAGTTATTTCTTTGGCAATCCAATGATAAGCATCTAACCGTTTTTCAGGAGGGACAACCCACGTTTTTACTGTTTTCCTGCCGATAGGCATTTCATCAAGGAGGGATAAATCCAAATCAGCATAGACCGTTAAGGCGAAGGTTCGGGGAATTGGGGTGGCGGTCATAGTTAATAGATGCGGAGTAATTTTATTTTCTGTCAGAATTTGTGAGCGTTGACGGACGCCGAACCGATGTTGTTCATCAATTACCAACAGGCCGATTTGTTTGGAAATTTTTCTGAATAAAAGGGCATGGGTACCGACTAAGATGTGCGGAGCGCGGAGCGCGGAGCGCGGAGATTTTGTTGAGGAAGTGACTAATTGAATTTTAATACCGGTGTCAGCAAAAACTGTTTTTAAAGTTTGATAGTGTTGATTGGCTAGTATTTCTGTTGGGGCCATCAGGACTGATTGGTAGCCGTTTAAATAGGCAGCAAACATAGCAATGGCCGCCAAAACGGTTTTACCTGAACCAACTTCTCCTTGTAATAAACGGTTCATCGGCCGGTCTTTATTTAAATCAGCCAGAATTTCTTTTAAGCAGCGGTTTTGGGCGGAAGTTAACGAAAATGGCAAAGAGCTAATTAGGTTTAAAATCTTTTCCTGATCAATTTTAAATTGGTAGGATAACTTTTTTTCCTGCCAAGTTTTTTTTCTTTCCAGAGCCTCAAGTTGTAATAAAAACATTTCGTTAAAGCTTAAGCGTTTGACGGCGTCGTCAATTTGCCCTTGATTTTTAGGAAAGTGAAGCTGATGCAGGGCAGAATTTAAATCAATTAAGCAATATTTTTTTTGAATGTCTAAAGGCAGCCAGTCAGCAATTTTTATTTGTTTTAAAAGATAATGAATGCGAGAACGGAGCCACTTGGAAGAAACACCGACGGTTTCTGGATAAATCGCTACGAGACGGCCAGTATGAATCAATTCTTGCCCCTCTTTAATTATTTCGTAGTCGTTGCCGCTGAAACGGATTTTAGTTCCTAGTGTAAGTGTTTTAATAAGAAAAGGTTGATTGAAATAGGTAATTTCTTGATTACCGTCGTTAGTTTTAACAATAATTTTTTGAACTGTTTTGCCAAACCGAGTGTAGAGATTGCGGCTGCTGACAATGATTCCAATTTTAGCTTGGCTCAAGTCTTCATAACGGAAAGGATAGTGATGAAGCAGGCCTTCGACAGAACTAATATTTAATCTTTTTAGTTTATGGGCATAAACCGGACCGATCAGGAAGAGTTGATCGATTAGGGTATCGAGGGTGAGTTGAGGCATTATCTGAGGGAATAAAACAAAGGTAAAAGTGAGCCGATTAACAGACTGAGGCTGGAAATAGCGACCAGAATGGTAAAAAGTCTTTTTTGGCGTTTGTTTAATCTCATACGACTTTAACGAAAGTTTTTTGCCCGATTTTTAAACGGTCCCCTATTTTAAGCGGGGCGTATAGATCGGTAGTTTTAAGATTGTTAATATCAACGGCCCCTTGAATAATTAATCTTTTGGCTTCAGCGTTGCTAGCGGTAATTTGAGCTAAGGTTTTAATCAAGTTTTCTTTAAATTTGATGGTTTCTTTGTATTCCGGGGCTTTTTGCTGAAACGTTTGCTCAAAATGTTTTTGGGCAACTTTGGCGTTGTTTAATCCATGGTATTGACTGGTGATTTCTAAAGCTAGGGTTTTTTTAACCGTGAGAGGGTCATTTTTAGGCATTGTTTTGTCGGTGAAAAATTCCCAGTAGTCGGGCATTAATTCATCGCGCACGGCCATCAACTTGGCAAACATGTCCTCGGCCGTGTCAGTCAGCCAGATACAATTACCTGAAGTTTTGTTCATTTGTTGGCCATCGGTGCCTAAAATCATTTTTCCGGCCAAGACAAATTTTTCCCGGTGATTGATTTTTTGCTGCAGTTCCCGACCGACGAGCATGTTAAAAATTTGATCAGTACCGCCTAACTCCAGATCAACGTCCATAACAACGGAATCGTAACCTTGTAAAAGCGGATACATAGTTTCGTGATACCAGACAGTGTCTCCAAGTTTTAGTCGTCTTTGAAACATTTCTCTCTTAAAAAGCTGGACGGCGGAAATTTTCGAGGCAATCTCAATAATATCTTTTAAATTCATTTTTAAAAGCCAGTCGCCATTATATTTAATTTTGACTTTATTAAAATCAATAATTGGCTTAACTTGGTCTTTCCAAGTTTTGATATTCTGATCAATTTCCGTTTGAGTTATTAACTTTCTTGCGGTTCCCCGCTGGGAAGGGTCGCCAACCAAAACCGTGCCGGTGCCGAAAAGCAAAATCGCTTCGTGGCCAAGATCAGCGAACTGCTGAAGTTTTCTTAACATGACTGTATGGCCTAAATGTAAGTTGGTGGCCGTCGGGTCAATTCCCAAGTATAGCTTGATCTTTTTTGTCTGCATCAGTTTTTTCAGACCTTCCTTGCTGGGTAAAATCTGTTCTACTCCCCTAGCTAAAACCTGATCGATAGTTATTGGCATATTAAATTTATAATTGATTTTAGTTTATTTTCCAACGGTGTTTTGTTGGGAAAAGCATTAATCAATTTCTCAAATAATATTGTAATACGATTTAAATGGTTTTTCACCGCAGGATTTAACTTAGCAACATTCCACTCCGGAGTGGAATGTTGATCAATTATTATTCTAGCGGCGGGGTCGGTAGAAAGGTATGGACTTTCTTGGGGTTTATTAGGATTAATAGTGACTCCGGGTTTAGTAAAAATCGACTGAATCGGAAGACCAAATTGTTGGTCAAAATGAGATTCGTCAGTTTTATGATTAGTTTCGGCTAAAGAAAAACTCCAGCCGATTTTAAGGCCGCAATTATGTTGGTTAAAAAAATGTAAGACATCTCTTGTTTCCAGTGCTTCGTAAGATTGCGGTAAAGCATTGGGGAAAATTTCTGACGCCTTAAATATATACCAATTTTCAAGCTTAAAATTTGTAATAATTATTTGAATAATTTGATGTAAATTAGCAGCGGCCTTTTTACACTGTTCCCTATCAAGATTATTCGCCAGCCAGGCGTGCTGATCGGCAACTAATAAAAATACCTGACTTTTTGGGATTTGAAGCTTAACAAATTCGGCGGACAAGAGAAAACCAATTAAGTCAAACGGCGCAGCCTGGCTGATTTTGGTTTCAGTGGCGATGCCGGTACCAAGAAAAATATTTGGTTTTGTTTGGTCCACTATAAAATCTGCCTGGTTAGGCCAAAAAAGCGGATTTTGCGATAAATTTATCATAGGTGCTGAGGGAGGGATTTGAACCCCCGAAGCTTAAAAGCAACTGTTCTACAGACAGCCCCGATTGACCGGACTCCGGCACCTCAGCATAAAATGGAGCACATCAGCCAAAGGCTGATTGGCCTATGGCCAAAAAAATCCCGCTAAGTGCGGGAGTCAAGTCAAACAGATAAATTTATCTGTAAAATATTGACGTGCTCCGTTGCCGACACACGCTAGTTCTGTGACGGGAACTCCCGTAGCTGATTTTGTCAGCTCTGCTCCAGAGTGTAAAAATTCTCTTTCATCGCTTTATTAGATTGTCAAAGATGGGTGTATTATAGCACAGAAATTAAAAATCCGCAAGAGTCGGGAGTTGGAGGTGATTTTCAATCCGCCGGGTCCGTTTTTCCAGATCAAGATAGTCATGTTCAAAAAGATCAATAATATCGTCAGTTTTTTTGTCAATTTTTTTGACGTCTTTTTTCAATCCAAGAACATTTTTCCCGGTTTCTTTTGATTGTTGTTCTAAGTCTATTACCCTGTTGTTTAGGTTTTTTAATCTATCTTGAAGCTGCATTCTTGAAAGTATAATTTCCGCTCGTAAGCTTTTCTGTCCAGTTTCCGATTCGGAAACCACTTCTTCTCTAACAACTTTTTTAATTTTGCTTAAATCTTGCTTGGTTAACATAAGTCTAAATTAGCACGTTAAATTTACTTTTTCAACCAGGAAACGCCCAGATAAGTAAACGGGGTTTCGATAATCGACATAGAACATTTTAAGAACCAGTAGGGCCAGATTAAAGAAACTAGAAAACCAATATTACCAGGGGCATAAAAAGCTAAGGAATAAAAGATAACCGTGTCAAAGAGTTGGCCAATAAAGTTGGATAAGTTATTTCTCAGCCATAAATTTTTCTGGCCTAATTTTTCCCTGATTTTGCTAAACACGAAAACATCAAAGCGTTCGCTTAAGAAAAAAGCGGTTAGACTGGCTAGAGTAATGCGCAAGGACTTGGCAAAAATTAAGTTATAAGCGTCGTTGGTCGGCAGAAAACGTTTGGCTGGCGGCAAGGAAATACAGAGGAGGTTGTAAGCGGCTAAACCAATTAAAATGTATAAACTGATTTTAATAAAACTGCGGGCGCGGGCTTTGCCGTAAACTTCAGTGACAATATCGTTAATGGTGAAGGTTAAGGGAAGGATAAAGATACCGACGGCGGCTTTAATAAAACCGATTTGAAAAATTTTGCTGCCGAGTAGTTCGGCGCTAACAATAGCGGCGATGTAGACAGCCAAGAGTAAATCAAGTTTCTGAGTTTTGTCCATAAAGTTAAAAGGAGTATATTATATTTATGAGTAACTGGCAACGAGAGTGGCGGAGAAGGGTCAATAAACTGAAGGAATTTTCTCACAGCTACAGAATTAGAACTAAGGCAGATTTTATTAAATTTGTGGCTTTGTTAACGTTTGTCGGTTTAGTGGTTGGTTCGCTATTAGGAGTGGTTTTATTTGCCTGGTATTCACGGGATCTACCCCAACCCGGTAAGATTGTCAGGCGGGAAGGGTTTGCGACGAAAATTTTAGACCGCAACGGTGAACTTTTATATGATGTTTTTGCTGATCAAAAACGGACCCCGGTCACGTTGGATAAAATACCGGAGAAATTAAAGGAGGCGACGGTAGCGATTGAGGATAAAAATTTTTATAAACATCAGGGATTTGATCCTATGGGTTGGTTGAGAGCGGTGTTTAATATTTTAGTGCGCCATAGTTTGCAAGGCGGATCAACCTTGACACAACAGTTAGTTAAGAATGTGTTATTGACTTCTCAAAGAACCATAGGGAGAAAGATTCAGGAATTTGTACTGGCAGTAGAGATTGAAAAAAAATATACCAAAGACGAAATTTTGCAGATGTATCTAAACGAAGCCCCTTACGGCGGAACGGCTTGGGGAGTGGAGTCGGCTAGTGAGACATATTTCGGAAAAAGCGTGACTGATTTAAATTTAGTGGAGTGTGCAATTTTGGCCGGCTTACCCCAATCGCCGACTAGCTACTCGCCGTTTGGAACGAGTCCGGAGGCTTATAAAACCAGGACTAAAGATGTTTTGCGGCGGATGAGAGAAGATAGCTATATTTCCAAAAGCGAAGAGAATCAGGCTTTGAATGATTTAAATCAAGTTTCGTTTGCTCAAGAGGGGGCAGATTTCAAAGCGCCGCATTTTGTGATGTATGTCAAGCAACAATTGATTGATCGTTACGGCGAAAAATTGGTCGAGCAAGGCGGGTTAACAGTAACGACGACGTTAGATTGGCAATTGCAGGAGAAAGCGCAGGTAATTGTGGCGGAGGAAATTAAAAAAGTGGAGAGTTTGAAGATTACTAACGGGGCGGCGATGGTATTAGATCCGCAGACCGGAGAAATTTTAGCGATGGTCGGATCAAAAGATTATTTTGATGAAAACTATGATGGTAAAGTGAATGTGAATTTGTCACAGAGACAACCGGGGTCAGCGATTAAACCAATTACTTACGTGACGGCGTTTAAAGAGGGTTATACAGCGGCAACAATGTTGGTTGACGTGGAAACCGTGTTCCCCGGCGGCGTTAATTTGCCGGAATACAAACCGAAAAACTATGACGGGAAACTTCATGGTCCGGTACAATTAAGATACGCTTTGGGAAGTTCTTTAAATATTCCGGCGGTGAAACTGTTGCAATTGGTAGGGATTAAAGATATGTTAACAACAGCTTATAAAATGGGTTTGACAACACTGGAACCGACTCAGGAGCACGTGAATCGTTTCGGGCTGTCAGTGACACTGGGTGGCGGTGAAGTGCGTTTGATTGACATGGTGGCGGCCTACAGTGCTTTTGCCAACACCGGACTAAAAGTGGAGCCGATCAGTATTTTAAAAGTGGAAGACAGCAACGGGAAGGTGTTGGAACAGTTTAAACCCACCCAAGGGCAACGGGTTTTAAGCGAGGAAGAAGCTTGGTTAATTACCGATATTTTGTCAGATAACAATGCCCGGTTGATTAGTTTTGGGCCCAACAGTTTGTTAAATATTAGCAACCGGACAGTGGCGGTGAAAACCGGAACCACTAATGATCAAAGAGATAACTGGGCAATTGGGTGGACGCCGGATATAATGGTGGGTGCTTGGGTAGGAAATAATGACAATACGCCGATGAAAACAGTGGCGTCAGGGGTTTCCGGGGCTTCACCAATCTGGAGACGAATTATTTTGGAAGCGATTAAAGATAAGCCGCTGAAAGAATGGGCAGTGCCGAAAGGAATTGTAAGTTTGGATGTCGACAGCATCTCCGGCTTAGTCAGCCACGACGGTTATCCGTCCAGGAAAGAATATTTTATTAAGGGGACGGAACCGGTAGGAGTAGATACTATTCACACTAAGCTGAAAGTTTGTAAAGGTCAGGAAAAGTTGGCTCCGGATACGCTAGCGGCCCGGGGCGATTACGACGAAAAAGAATATATTGTGTTAAAGGAAAGCGATCCTGGCGGCGGCAGCCGCAACCGCTGGCAGGAAGGAATTGACGCCTGGATTAACGGCCAAAGTGACGGCAGGTATAAATATCCCAAAGAATATTGCAGTGATTCAACTGAGGTGGTAGTGGAGATTGAAGAACCTGGGGATAAAACTCAAATTAATTCTCATGATATTACTATAAAAACTAAGGTGACAGGTAATAGTTCAATTAAACAAGTAGAATTTTACGCAAATGATGAAAAGAAAGGCCCGACTTTAACGAGTAAACCGTTTGAAACGACAATTTCTTTGGCTGATGGGATATATACAATTAAAGTTAAAGCAGTTGATGAAAAAGGAAATGTTGGTGAAAGTCAGATTAAGATTGGGGTGAATAAACCTTGGGATTGGCAGCCCTCACCGAGTCCGTCACCGTCATTGAGTCCATCCCCCTTTCCATTGCCTCCTAGCCCTTAAATTTTGCCGACTAGCTGGGCGTGGAATTTTTGGGATAAAACAGTCACAATTTTTTGCCTGATGGGAGCGATATCGGAAACGGATAAGTCTTTAGCCAAGCTTTGATAAACGAGGGTAAAAGTAAAATTGTGCTGATAAGTCTGGGAAAGATTAACAGATTTTATCAGTTTATCGATTTTTTTAATTGCTTCCAAGATTGGTCCAATTAAGGTTTTTCCCGGTAAGGTAAAGGTTAAATCTTCGATAATCGGGGGATGAGAAGAAACCGGTTGATAATGGGGGTAAATAGAGGCTTTTTTAAACACAGGCAGTAAATCAATCACCACAGAAGTTGGTTGATATTGAGGAGTAATTGCGGTGTGAAGTTTGGCTGATAAAACTTCCACGATTCCCTTTAGGCGTAGGTAATCGTTAATACCACTGATGATCAGTTGCAATTTTTCTTCCGGTAATTTCCCGGGGCGAGGAATATAGACGTTAGCGATTTCAAAAGCCGGAAAAGATTGAGTATGGGAAGGGATCAAGGAGCGGCGCAAATATTGCCAGTCTTCCGATAGGGCGTTTTTAATCTTTAAGTGTGACGATAAAGGAAAGCCAGAATTGACAGCTAATTCTTTCGAAACCATGGAGTTGGTGTAAATTTCCGTTAAGCCCATGCCTGTCAGCCAGGTTTTAAGTTGATACTCGAGACTAAATTTTTCGTCTGGGTAGTTGGTGGGAATAGCGGTAGTCATGATTTGACTGGGTAAACGGTGGTAACCGTAAATCCGGGCCACTTCTTCGACAATATCCTCGGGGATATTAATATCTTTGGCGCGCCAGGAAGGGATGGAGCCGTTAATAAATCCCAGAGAATTCAGAATTTTATCCACTTCTGGTTGAGTGATTTCGATTCCTAGGCGTTCTTTGATTAATTGAAGCGGAGCTTTGACCATTTTTGGCTGATATGGTTTGGGATAAAGATCAATAATTTTACTTCCTTGTCGCCCATTAGTTAACTGTTTAAATAATTGAATTCCCTGGATTAAAACTGGCATAACTAATTCCGGATCAGAGGCTTTTTCAAATAGTGTTGCCGCTTCGGTTCTTTGGGCTAAAGACATTGAAGTATAACGGATATTTATAGGATTGTAGGTTTGGACAAATAATAAAATGTTTTTCGTGTTTACGTCGACGGCCGTATTAAAGCCGCCCATGATGCCACACAGGTCAATCAATTGCCCGCTAGCGTCTTCGATAACAATATCTTTTCCCGTTAAGGTAAAAGTTTTGTTGTCCAGAGTGGTAATCTTTTCACCTTTTTTAGATAAACGAAGTTTCATGATTTTATTAATTTTGTCGAAATCAAAAGCATGGACTGGTTGACCATAAGCGCGCATTAAGTAGTTAGAAATATCAATAACATTATTGAGACTGCGAATGCCGGATTTTTCGAGCCGACCGCTAATCATTTTTGGCGACGGTTTAATAGCGACATCTTTGATGACTACTGCACTAAATCTGGGACAGAGTTGTTGGTCAACAATGACTTTTAAAGGGAAAGGTTTGCCTACAGGGAGAGAACCTGCAGGTTGAAAAAGGATATTTTTGAGTTTGGCTTTAAAGCCAAACTGGGGCAGAATGGCGGCGGCTTCGCGGGCGATGCCCATGACGGACATGCAGTCAACCCGGTTAGTGGTAACTTCGATTTCGTAAAGATAATCATCTTTAGTTTTTGTTAGTTTTTCGACTGATGGACCACAAAGCGAGAGACACTCGGCAATTTTTGAGGGCGTTGCGTCGGTTTGTAAAAAATCGGTTAGCCAGGAATGAGGAATGGTAATATTCATAAATTTATAATTGATTTAAAAAATCCAAATTAGTGCTGTATAAAAGGCGGATATCGTCAATATTAATTCCCGGTTTAAGCCTGAGAACCCGTTCCACTCCCCAACCGAAAGCAAAACCAGAATAGATTCGGGAGTCAATTTTACCGGCCGTTAAAACATTAGGGTGGATCATGCCGGCGCCGCCGACTTCCACCCAACCGGATTTGCAGAAACGGCAGCCTTTACCTTGGCAAGCGGTGCAGGTAAAGTCGACTTCAAAAGACGGTTCGGTAAATTGGAAATGAAAGGGCCGAATCCGGGATTTAATGCCGCGGCCGAAAAATTGTTCGCCAAAATAATCCAAGGTGCCCTTAAGATGTGAGATAGAAATAGCTTTATCAATTACCAGGCCTTCAAATTGGTGGAACATAACTGTATGGGTAGCATCCTGCTGGCGGCGGTAACATTTGCCTAAGTTAAGCATGCGAATCGGTGGACCTGCCTGCGCAGGCAGGGTTTTAACTCTTTCCATTTCCCGGACTTGGCCGTTGGAAGTATGGGTGGTTAAAACCATTTTGCCCATTTGGTTGTCTTCCGGGGTGTCGATAAAAATAGTTTCCCATTCATCCCGGGCTGGATGGCCGGCGGGCATATTTAGGGATTCAAAAACGTACCAGTCCCAATCAACTTCCGGATAGCGAACGCGGGTAAAACCGATATGTTCAAAGATACGGGTGATTTCTTCAATGGCTTGAGTGATGGGGTGAAGATGGCCTAAGGTTGGTTGTTTTCCGGGCAGAGTCGGGTCGAACCAAATGGTTTGATGGGTATTGGTTAAAGTCTTGAATTTGGTAGAAATAGCTTGTTCAACGGCGTTTTTGACGTCATTAGCCAGACGGCCGACTTGGGCTTTAGCGGTTTGATCAAGCTGAGGAATAGTTTTAAGGATTAGGGTAATTTGCCCTTTGCGACCCAAATACTCAATCTTTAACCGTTCAAGGTCATTTTTGTTTTCTGTTTGATTGATTAAAGCCAGGGCTTGGTTTTTCAAATTTAGCAACTTAGTTTCCATAAATATTAGAATAGCATAAAAAAACCTCCTCTTGGGAGGTTTAAAAAGTTCAAAAATTAACCTCCCTTAAGAAGCTTTGGTAAAGACAAATTTAAAAGTAGCGGGATCAGAGACAGCCAAGTCAGCTAAAATCTTGCGGTCAAGATCAATTTGGTTCGTTTTTAAAGCTTTAATAAATCGGCTGTAGTTTAAGTCAGTACCAGTCAGAGCCGCGTTAATTCTTTGAATCCACAAGCGACGGAAGTTTCTTTTTGTCCGTTTGCGGCCGTGATAGGCATAAGCGCCGGCGTGAATAACAGTTTCTTTAGCGGCTTGATATTGCCGGCGGCGGGCCATAATAAAGCCCTGGGCCATTTTTAAAACTTTTTTGTGATGTTGGCGACGGACAATGCCGGTTTTAGCACGCATATTATTTTCCTAGCATTTTAACTAACTTTTTAGCCATACTGCCGAAAACTTCCTGAGGAGCACGTTTACGGCGGCTGTTTTTCCGGCTGCGGTTGGCTTTTAAGTGACGGTTTTGGTTGCAGCGCCTTAAAATCTTACCGGTTTTGGTAAAGCGAAACCGTTTGGCGACGGAGTGCCTGGTTTTTAGTTTAACGATTTTATTTTTTTTCTTCATATTTTTTTCCTTTAATCGGGCTAAAAATAGTCCACAAAAGTTTACCTTGCATTTTAGGTTGTGACTCTTGTGTACCGTATTCTACCACTTCTTGGGCGGCTTTTTGCAAGAGTGTAAAACCAAACTCTTTGCGGCTGATTTGGCGACCGGTAAATTTAACGGTTAATTTAACTTTATTATCCTCGCTTAAAAATTTTTTAGTTTGTTTCATGCGGGTTTGAAAATCGCCCTGGGCAATAAAAGGAGTAATCCGAACCTCTTTTTGCTCGGTATTTTTGGTTTTTTTCTTACCTTCTTTTTCTTTTTGGCTTTGAATATACTTAAATTTATTAAAATTGATAATCCGGGCGACGGGAGGATTGGCCTTATCAGCGACTAAAATTAAATCCATGCCCATTTGCCGGGCTTTGAAAATCGCTTCGTCACGGGACATGACGCCGATTTGTTTTTCATCCGGTCCGACGACCCGCAGTTGTGGTGCGCTAATATACTGGTTAAGTTTATAGAACTTCTGCATAAATATCAAAAAGGTTGGACCTTTTGGAACCAGAAGGTCCAACCTTAAAGGATAATTTTTTCTTTAATTTCTTTTTGTATTTTATCAGTAAACTTTTCTATTGTCATCTGCCCAAAATCTTTACCGGAACGGTGACGGATAGAAACAGTTTTATTGCTTACTTCTTTTTCCCCAATAATTAACATATAACTGACTTTTTCCTGTTGGGCGTCGCGGATTTTAGCGCCTAAAGATTCAGCTCGGTCATCTAGTTCAGCCCGGATATTATTGGCTTTAAGCTGATTAATAATTTTACGGGCATAATCGTTTTGTTTGTCAGTAATCGGCAATATTTTTACCTGTACCGGAGTTAGCCAAGCGGGAAAGTTTCCGCCAAAGTGTTCAATTAAAAAGGCCATCGTACGTTCAAAAGCCCCTAAAGACGAACGGTGGATGACTACCGGTTCTTCATCTTTTCCGTCTTGATTGATGTAAGTCATTTGAAAACGTTTGGGCATAACAAAATCATATTGAACCGTAAAAGCAGTTTCTTCTTTGCCTAAGACATTCTTAATTTGCACATCAATCTTAGGACCGTAAAAAGCAGCCTCATTAGGGGCTTCAAAAAATGGCGCTTTAGTTTTAACTAAAACTTCACGTAAAATTTGTTCCGCTTCTTTCCAAGCCTTAGAACCCTGCTGATCCCCTAGTGATAAGCGGTAGCGATAATCAATGCCTTTTTTCATCCCTAAAGTTTTATTAACATAATCGATTAAATCGAGCACGGAAATTATTTCGGCTTTAGCTTGTTTTTTAGTCACCATAATATGAGCATCAGCTAAACAAAAAGTGCGAACTCTCATTAAGCCGGTTAGCTCGCCGCTTTTTTCATAACGGAACTGAGGAGAAAGTTCAGCAAATCTGACCGGTAAATCTTTATAGCTACGCGGTTTTGATTTATAGAGCATAAAGTGATGAGGACAGGTCATCGGCCGCAAAATTAATTCTTCTTCGTCAATTTTCATGGGGGGATACATCGTGTCTTTATAATAGGGGTAATGACCGGATTTTTTATAAAGATCAGTTTTAGCTAAGACAGGTGTGTAAACGTGTTGATAGCCGCGTTTAATTTCTTCGTCAACAATAAAACGCTCCAGTTCTCGGCGAATAACTGAACCGTTTGGAGTTAATAAAGGCAAGCCTTTACCAATTAGATCAGAAAAGACAAAGAGATCGAGATTTTTCCCTAAGACGCGATGATCGCGCTTTTTGGCTTCTTCCAAAAGTTTCAGATACTCATCTAATTCTTTTTGGGAATAAAAAGCCGTGCCGTAAATCCGGGTTAACATTTTATTTTTCTCATCGCCGTGCCAGTAAGCACCGGCAACGGATAAAAGTTTGAAAGCTTTAATTTCACTGGTGGATTTAACGTGCGGGCCGGAGCAAAGATCAACAAATTTATTTCCAGTCCAGTAAACCGTCGGTTTATCAATTTCCTGAAGCCATTCCTGTTTGTACAGATTGTCATTAAATAAGTCTTTCGCTTCTTTTAGAGGTAAAGTTTTTTTAGCAATTGCCAGGTTGCGGGTAATAATAGACAACATTTCCGCCTCGATTTTAGGAAAATCAGCTTCGGATATTTTTTCCTCGCCTTTCCACTCAAAGTCCATATAAAAACCGTCATCAGTCGCCGGCCCCATCGCCGGGATGACTTTATCGCCATATAAATTAATCATGGCTTGATGAAGCACATGTTCAGCGGTATGGCGTAATGGATGTAAATCTTTTGGCATAATTGGCTGTGGACGATACAGGATTTGAACCTGTGGCCTCTACAATGTCAATGTAGCGCTCTAACCAGCTGAGCTAACCGTCCACTAGAAAATATTCTATCAGAAAATGAAAGGATAAAGAAGTTTATTTATCCAGCCTGGGTGGCGGCGGTGCGGTCGGCAGACAGCATAAAGCTAGTGCCGCCTTTGGTGACACCCTGCCAATAAGCGGACTTACATTGAGAGCGGTGATTATGCATTTGCAGCCAAGTTCTGGAATCGGCAATTTTCTTTTTGGCCAGTTTAATTAATTGAATTAAACGCTCAAAGAAATTTTTGTGATAAATTCCCGGATTAACGACAGCCTGAAAAGCGGCTTTATCCACTTCTTCGATTAAACCGATATGTTCTTTGGCTAATTCTTTAATCTGAATTTGCAGGGTGGCAATTTGGGTTTTGATTTCCTGTTTGTCCCGGGAAAAAATAACTTGCTCTTCCCGGCGGATAGCCTCAAAGTGCATTCTTTCCTGACTGCGAATTTTATTTTCCTGTTGATTTAGGAATTCTTCAAAGTTAAAACCGCCGTCTTGGATCCCCGCGGCAGGTTGGGTTTTCGATTGAGAACCACTGGCATCCTTAAAGGCCTCCAAAAAATTTTGGAATTTTGGACTACTCTTTTTCTTTTTTGATTGATCGCTAAGCGAATTCATTTTTTTGATCATTAGCGCCTTATGGCAGGCTTAATTTTAATTTGTCTATTTGGCGCGAATTATATCAAAGACCGATAAGATAGTCAATTGCCTGACGTTTTCTTAAGATTGAGCCAATATAGGCTCTTTGAGTGGGGGTATTCAGTTCTTTTTTGAGTTTTTCGTCACCGGCAGCAGAAATCATTTGATCAACTTCCTTGTCTTCGACTTTGAATTTTCGGTCTTCAGCGATAGCCTGTAAAATAAGTTCCAATTTTAAAGTATTGGTGGCAGTGGCTTGATATTCTTGCCTGATTTGAGCGACTGTTTTGTTATTGGAAACCGCATATTGATCTAGGTTCAAGCCCAATTTTTGAATTTGGTCTAAAAGACGGCTAAGCAAGCGGTCGCGTTCATCATTAATTAATAGGTCAGACAGATCAATTTTAGTTTCTTCAAGCAGGGCCTTGGAAATCAAATTCAGTTTTTGGGTTTGAGTTAATTCCTTGTCTTTTTTAGCGTCGATTTTACCCTTGTCAGGAGTCCAGAATTTGGCGGTAGCGAGGGCGCCATGACAGATTTTTTGATAATCCCCGAGTTTGATTTCAGGTAATTCACAGCTGGTGGCTTTAAACTGCCAGGGCTTATTCTCTTCAGCGGAGATAATAGTAATTTTGGGGCTAACGGCCGGTCTTAATTTATGTTCAGCGATAAGTTTGGCATAAGAAAGCGGCAGAAGTTGGTTAATGACTTCACCGTAAAGTTTGCCCTTATCGACGTTTTTTTCCACCAGGGTTTTGGGAGCTTTTCCTTGGCGAAAACCCTCGATTTTAACCTCTTTAACTAAATCGTTGAGAACTTTGTCGTAGGTAGTTTTAACTTCTTCCCAGGGAAGGGAGAATTCCAGCTCAAAGGTTTTTTTAGGAAGCCACGTCAGCTTGGTCATGGCAGGATTATATCATTCATATCTAATGGCTTCCAGAGGGGTTAAGTTGGCGGCCCGACGGGCGGGAAAGACGCCAAAAGTAATACCGATGGCGGAGGAAACAAAGAAAGCGAGAAGAACGGAAATCAAGTTGATGCTGGCAGGAAAAGCAGTGCGGACCATCAGAACAATCAGAGCGGCAAGAATTAAGCCGATGATGCCACCGAAAGCAGAGAGAATAACTGATTCAGATAAAAACTGAACCAGAATGTCTTTTTTAGTGGCGCCTAAGCCTCGGCGGATACCGATTTCTTTCGTCCGTTCCGTGACCGTAGCAAACATGATATTCATAATGCCAATGCCGCCGACTAAGAGAGAAATAGAAGCAATGGCAATTAAGACACTATTGATAATAGTAAAAATTTGATTAACCGTGGATAAGATTTCCGTCTGTTCGGTGACGGAAAAATCATCAGCTTTATAACGTTTTAATAAAACTGTTTTAGCTTTAGCTTTGACCAACTCAATTTTGGTTTTGTCATTAACGCCCAAATAAATAGTAAAGAAAGTTTTATTAGGGTTTAAGCCGGCAAAAGTAGTCCGGTACGGCATAATCACACTACTATCCATTTCCCGATCGCCTTTTTTTTCAGCCACGCCCACAACCGTAAAGCGAAGGCTATTTACTTTAACGGTTTTACCGACTGCTTTGTTGGGGTCGACAAAAAGTTGCTGAGCTAAAGTAAAGCCAAGAACGGCGATTTTCGCCCGGCTTTGATCATCTTTTTTGGTGAGTATCCGACCGCTGACAGGCTTGATATTCATTAAAGTAAACATGGATTCAGTAGTTCCTTGAACGTAACCCAAGCGTTTGATAGCGTTAGCCTCGACGGTAGAGCTTTTAAAGTACACGGGGACAACATAGTCGGCTTGGCTGTTTTTGACGAGATTAAGATAGTCTTTTTCGTCAAAATTAGCGCCGCCGGCAAAACCGGAACCAAAATTACCGCCGGCACCGGCGTCAGAATTAAACACGTTGCCGGGGAAAATAATAATCAGATTGGATCCGAGCCTTTCAAATTGTTGCTGGATGTAATTTTTTAAGCCTAAGCCCAAGGCAATCAAAAGCACGACGGATAAAACTCCGATCATGATACCAAGGGAAGTTAATAAAGTCCGGACTTTATTCCGTTGGAAATCGGCCAGAGCATCTTTAAATAAAGGGATTAGGTTTAAGTCGGTCATAGATATTTTTTGACGATAGTTCCATCGCGAATATAAACTCTTTTTTTAGCCCTTTGGGCAATGTCTGGTTCATGGGTGACCATGATAACAGTGGTGTTAAATTCCTGGTTTAGGTTTTCGATGAGTTTGATGATTTCGTTGCCGGTTTTAGTATCCAGGTTGCCGGTGGGTTCATCAGCCAAAATAATTTTTGGATTCATCATGACCGCCCGGGCGATGGCCACCCGCTGCTGCTGGCCGCCGGAAATTTTATTAGGAAAAAAATCCCGACGGTGAAGAATACCGAACTTTTTTAAGAGGGTTAATGCCCGGTTCAGCGGATTAAAATTAAGTTTTCCCTTATAGAATTTAGCGGGCAGAAGCACGTTTTCTAAAACCGTCAGTTTATTGATTAAATTAAATTGTTGAAAGACAAAACCGATCGTGGCATTTCTCAGATGGGAAAGGGCGTTATCGGAAAGATGACTAATATCTTGGTTGTTTAAGATAATTTGGCCGGAACTGGGAGTTTCTAAAAGACCGATTAAATACATTAAAGTGGATTTGCCGCTGCCGGACGAACCCCGGATACTGAGGTATTCTTTAGCTTTAATTTTTAAATTAATGTGACTGACGGCGTTAACGGCTTCAGTGCCTAAGTAGTAGGTTTTGCAAACGTTTTTCAGTTCAATTATGGGAGCCATGCTTATTTTTTAAGTTTTTTGCCAATAACCACGATTTGTTCCGGGTTTAAACCGCTAGTAATTTCAGTCAGATCGCCGTTGCTGGTGCCAGTGATGACGGTTAGAGACTTGAGTCGATGATTAACGACGATCTGGACTTGAGTTTGACCGTTGGTTTCATTAATCGCAGCCGTGGGAACGCTTAAGACATTATTTTTGGCATTAACTAAGATACTCACTTCCCCATTCATGCCAAGAAGCAAAGATTGGTCAATCGAGTTGACGAGTTTAAACTTAGCGATAAAGACCGTGCTGCCGGAAGAATCAGCTTGGCTGTTAAAGTCGATGGAATCAACGGTTACCGGGATTGGTTTATCCGGGTAGGCATCAAGAGTAATTTCCGCCGCTTGCTGGACTTTAACCAGACTAATATCCATTTCATCGATTTGGGCTTCAAAAACCAGATTTTGCGGATCGGCGACAGTAAAAACAGCGGCGGCAGGGATAATGTTAACGCCGGAAACCGGGGTATCAATATGAGTGACAATGCCGCTGATTGGAGTAATTAAGGTGGCATATTTTAAGGTAATATCCTGTAGTTCAACATCTAAAACTGCTTTATCCAGGTCATATTGGTTTTTTTGTAAAATTCGGCTGATAGTGTCGGTTAGGGCTGTATCTCGGTAGGTAACTTTAAGGGCTTCATCAAAGTCGTTGCGTTCTTTGGAAAAATCCAGCAAGTACTTTTGTAAAGTCTTTTTTAATTGTTTTTGGTCCAGACTGGCTAAAGCCTGCCATTTGTTGACATAATCCCCTTCTTTAACTCCGACCCAAGCGAGCTGGCCGGCAGTTTGGAATTGTAGGTTAACTTCGGTAGCGGACTTGACTTTACCGGAAGCGGTAACGGTTTGGCGGATATCCTGAAAAGCGGCCGGAACTAAATCGTAAAGCGTTTCTGGGGCTTTCGGCCAAAATTTCTGATAACTTAACCAGCCGCTGCCGAACAGAACAATGATTATCAATCCGGTCTGCCACCGATGCTGTTTTAGCCACGTTAAAATAATCATAGAGTTGATATTATATACTATGGGGTTTATTAATTACAAATGTGTTTACACTGAAGCCCGTTTTACGGGCTGAAGTGCCAGGGAGAGGACTCGAACCTCCAAGCCTTGCGGCACACGCTCCTAAAGCGTGCGTGTCTACCGATTTCACCACCCTGGCTGGGAGTAAACTCTATTGTATCAGAGATTTTCTAATAATTTGTCTCAAGGATGATTTTCCTTTGGATGTTTTGAAGTATTTTTCTCTTCGAATACTGTCAGATTTAGCCAAAAAAGCTTCATAAAAGATTAACTTAATTTGCTTCCACCATTTAGTCGATTTAACTTTTTTATTGAAATGTTGTTTTAGTCTTTGTTTTAAATTTGAAGAGCGGCCGATGTAAAGTTTATTTTCAGGAGATTTTAAAACATAAGTGTAGTGCATAATATTCCGATTTTCCCGCACCGCGTTGGGTGCAGGACCACAAACTCTACGTAGTTTGTGGCACCACCCTGGCTTATAGATATTTTAACAGAGGGCGAGCTAATTTCCTAGCGCGTTTAAGGGCGGCGGCATGAGCTTGCCATTCTAACTGATCATCTAGAGGTTCAAGTTTAATTGGCCCGTATTTTTTTTCAAGAGCTAATTTAATTAAATAATCGCAAAAATGCGGATTTTTAGGTAAAAGCGAACCATGGAGATAACAGCCGAAAACATTGTGAATAACAGCGCCTTCGGTTTTGTCCTGGCCATTATTGCCAAAACCGAGAATCACCTTACCTAAGGGTTGAGTAGCGGCGGCTAAAAAAGTATTGCCGGAGTGATTTTCAAAGCCGACAAGATAGGGAGTAGGGTGAAGGACAGCAGGGTTAGCTTTAATAATAATATTGCCGATTTTGCGTTGTTTAGAAGCAACGGTATAGGCATTAAAAATACCGATGCCTTTAATTTTGGGGCCGCTGGACGGTTGGAAATAATTACCGAAAAGTTGATAAGTGCCACAAATAGTAAGCATAGGAATGCCGGCTTGAGCCGCTTTTAATAAAACAACGCGGCGTTTAAATAAATCTGAAGCAATTAATTGTTGTTGCTGGTCTTGGCCGCCGCCGCCGAATAACAGATCAAAGCCCCCCTGAGGTAAAGGATCGTTTAGGCCAATGGATTTAATAAAGACTTTGATTCCCCGCTGTTTTAAGCGGTAAACTAAGCTAAAAATATTACCCCGGTCGCCGTAAATATTCAAATCTTTCGGATAAAGATGAGCAATGGTAATTTTCATAAATTAATCGAATTTTTGTTTAAAGATAATTTGACGCAGTTTCAGCATGGCGGTATAGGTGGGTAAAATATAGTCCGGCGAATAACTGAGAGCTTTTTTAATATTTGGTTCTAGTTGGATTAAGTGGGGGTTAAGCCCGGCGTATTTTAGCCTTAAAGCCATGTCCAAAGCCCGGGTGCCGGAAACAGTAATGGGAGTTTTTCTGGAGTTTAAATAATTAAAGTCGATATCCCAAATCCAGGAAACGTCGGTTCCGTCGGCAATTAAATCATTTAAGATAATCAACAGCCGTTTGTTTAACTGATTTTGATCTTGAAGCATTTGCCAAATAGCGTTAAATCCGGCGGGGTTTTTCACCAGAAAAATTTTAATCGGTTTATCATTCAAAACTAATTCTTCTCCCCGACCGAAAGCCGGACGAAAGCGGGTCAGACCTTGAGTGGTCAGTTGAGGATCTAAGCGAAGAACATTGGCAACGGTTTTAGCCGCCTCGAGGTTATATTGATGGTATTGGCCGGGAGAGAGTGGTTGGCCAAAGTAAACGATTCTGGGGAAACTTAATGTTTTTAAACGGGCATCAGCCTGATTGATCAAAACTTGGGAAGTTTTAGGCAGTAATTGCAGTGATTCTTGCCAGAGTTTTAAGATTGAATCAACTTCGCCATAACGATCTAGTTGGTCACGGGACAGGTTATTAAAAAGAATGATTTCCGGTTTTAATTGTTTAACGGCTTCTTTAACGGCGGCTTCGTCAATTTCCCAGATGGCGAATTTTTCTTTTAAATGGCCGAAAACATCACTTTGATTAATTAAAGAGGAAGCAATTCCCCGCATTAAATTAGAACCACTGCGATTGTGAATAAAATTTATTCGATGAGTCTTGAAGATTTCCCCGATTAGGCGACAAGTGGTGGTTTTACCGTTGGTGCCGGTGATAATTATTGATTTAAGTTGGTTGGTTTTAACTAACTGGTTAATAAAATCAGAATTAATTTTTAAGATAACTAATCCGGGGAGGGCGGTGCCGCCTAAAGAGAAAACCCGACAAAACTTATTAATTATTTTTCCTATAATAATGCTTGTTGACATATTATAAGTCATATGGTAGTATAAACACAGATCCGTCGGTTTAGCCTCACCGGGCAGACTGATGGATTTTTTTTGATTTTATTCCATTTCATCCAGAAATTGCTGAACGCCTTTAGCCCAGGAACCCTCAGATAAAGGAGTATAAATTGACATAATTTCCTCCGGAGTGATTAAACCTTTACGTATATAATTCTGTGATAGGCCTTTAGCGACCACTTCAATCGCTTCCTGATAAGACGAAAACTTTAGAGTGCCCTGGGAATGAATTCCCCAACCCCAACAGTTATGGGAATCATCGGGAATTTTTTTGCATAAATTAGATTCCTGTTGAGCAATGGCCAATAAAAGCCGCGAGTCTAAATTATATTTTTCGGCCGTGGCGATTAAATAGTCGGCTTCAGGCAGCAGGGGTGAATCATATTTTTTAAGGTAATTTTTAATAATTTCCGGTATGGCATCGTCGGTTTTAACGGAGAAAGTAAAAGCCCCCAAGACTTCCGGTAAAACAGGTTTAGAAACAATGGATTCAGAGGTAGAATAGGTAATTCTGGGTCGTTGAATGGGTTTGGATACCTGGTTTAAGTTAAAGTAAAAGGCCAGCGTTAGTAATAAAGTGGAGCCAGTAAAAATAAGCCACGAAATAATGGCAAGTGTTTTTTTCATGCAATTTAACTTTCCCATATGTTAAACTATAAATCAAGCTCTCAGCCAAAGGCTGACAAGTGGCCGATGTGGTGAAATTGGCAGACACGCACGCTTCAGGGGCGTGTGCCGCAAGGCATGTGGGTTCGAGTCCCACCGTCGGCACTTCGGAAATACCTCAGTGCAAACCCACGAGTGGCAATAACCAGGGCGATTTGTTCGGCGCGGGCGAGAGTGCGGTGCAATAAGGGAATAATGACAGGGAAAGGATTTTTACTCTTATATCCCCGAGTTTTTTGAATCAGACTGATTTGCTTGGCTTCGCTGAAAATTACCGGAATCAGGCTTAAGGTAATCGTCAACATTAACTGCCAGGTTTGGGGTAGGAAAGAAAAACTAGCAATAATTCGGCTAAGGGAAGTCGTGGTAGTGTAGTAAAAAACCAACAGGCTTAGAGTGGTGATCCTCAAAGCGGCTAAAATTGCCTGAGGCAGATGGTGTAACTGGAACAAAATAATCAGACCACTGATAAAAAGCAGGGGTTTAAGCCGGGTTAAAAGCTCTTGACGACGGGAATTAAAAAAAATGAGAATTAATAGCAGTAGTAAAAAAGCGGCTAATAAGTAAATATTTTTAAGAAAAATTACGACAAAAGTAAAAACTAGCAAGACAATCAATTTCATAAACGGGGTATTTTTACGCCTGAGTTTTTGAGCAGAGCGGTTTGAGAGAAAATTGGTTTTGTTGGGCCGAATGCTTTAATTTTTCCGGCATCAAGGATTAAAACTTGCTGGCTGTATTTTAATAGAAAATCCGTGTCGTGTTCGACGACAATGATGGTTTTGCCGCTTTGATTAAGTTTGCTCAAAATTTCATAAAGCTCGACCGAGCTACGGTAGTCCAGCATGGCGGTGGGTTCATCCAGGACAATATAGTCGGTGTTTAAAGTCAAGACACTGGCCAGGCAAATTTTTTGCTTTTGGCCAAAAGACAAGGTTTGGGGATCGCGGTTTAAATAATTAAACATGCCGACTTGATTTAAAGCTTGTTTGATTCGGCCTGAAGAATCTTTAATTTTTAAGTTTTTAAGACCAAATTCCAGTTCTTCTTTGACGGTTAAATTAAATAAGGAAAAATCAGGATTTTGAAAGACCAAACCGACAGTTTTAGCAAAAAAACTGACCGGTTTTTGACGGGTGGAAATTCCGTCAACAAAAATTTTTCCACTGAGGCGGCCGGGAATTTCATGGGGAATCAAGCCGTTAAGCAGATAAAGTAGGGTGCTTTTACCAGAGCCGTTAGTGCCGGTGATACCTAAAAATGTGCCAGCTTTAATTTCAAAAGAGAGATTTTGCAAAACCGGGGTTTGCTGATAACGGAAAGAAACTGATTGCAGTTTAATTCCGGGCATAGCGGTTCAAGCGGAAACGATAGACTAAAATCCAGGCAAAACTAACATCGATCAATAGTTGAACAGAATTAAAAGCGGCAATAACATACCACGGAATAACCTTGATAGCTGTAGCCGGAGTCATCCCGGTCCAAATAGGTAAAGCGTAATAGTAATTAAGGGGGACAACTAATAAACTGCGGATGATCAAGGCAAGAATAACCGGAAGAATTAATTTTTTAAGGGTGGAGTAATTAGTTTTTGAGTGAAGAGATAGAGTAAAGATGAGAGGTAAGGTGGCTGTAAATTTCATGGAAGCCCCTAACCAGGTGTCCGGAGAAAAAAAAGTAATAACGATGGTCCCCAAGAGAGAAACAATTAAAGAAATTTTCGTGCCGAAAAGGAAAAAAGCGGCAATCCAGGAAACGGCAACTAGATCTAACCACATCCCCCACTGGGGTGATTGATAGCCAATATGGACTAATTGAACGGCACTAGAAAAGGCGGCTAAAGCGCCGCCAAGGGCAATTTGCCGGGAGGTTAATTTCATAGCCAAAGTTTAATGTTTTCTGATAAAATATACAAGCTAAGCCGGGATGGTGAAACTGGTAGACACGCATGTATGAGGTACATGTGCCGCAAGGCTTGCAGGTTCAAATCCTGTTCCCGGCACTTAGAGGAAGATCCTCAAGGATTTTAAGGAGATCAGCTTCGTATTTTATGGCCTTGGATTTAAGCTTAGCAATAGTGGTGTAAACAATTTTTCCTTCAGTTAAACTGTTTTCTGAGTTGATAATGAGCCCTTCGTGTTTTTTGTGATTATAAAGCAAGTGGGCACATTTTTTGAGAATTTGGGGGAAGGTCAGTTGGATATTTTTGGGAAGATTGGATTTGCCGCGGGTGAGAACATGAACGGAATCAGCAAAATCCTTGCCCAGTAATTTCCGGACAATCCGGTAGATATCCGTTCCGCCGGTGTTTCTCGTATTAGATTCGTTAACGTAAACCTGGCCGTTGCGGGCGACCATCATGTCGACATCGAAGTGGCCGCGGTAGCCGGCGGCTGAGTATTTTTCGGCAATGTAATAGCCGGTATCAATAATCCTGGCGGTCAGACGGTCATTTAAAACGTTGTCGCCGATATCCAAGCCGTAATAGACGCCTTTGGGGGTGACTTTAGTTTCGCAGTAGTAGAGAAATTCAATCCGGCCGTTGCGGTGGATTTTAAATTCAACGTTGGGGAAAATTCCGGCGGAATTTAAGTTAGCGCTGATTAAATCTTCGACAACAATCGGAAAATAATCCCAATAATTATCCGAGTTCATTTTAGTAATAATGGCCCGTTCGCACTCGGAATAATCAAAAGGTAAATCCCCTTCCCTAAAAATCAGAACACCACTGCCGCCGCTGCCTTTATTGGTTTTAATAACTACGCCTTTTTCCCGGATATACCGGTCGGCGGCAATTTTGGCAGCGTCATATTTTCCAAAGCAGATGAGACCTTCAGGCATAATAAAGTCCGGTTCTTTAGCGACACTTTGCTGGGCTAGTTGGCGGATGCCGGATTTACTGCCAAAAAAGTTGACGGTCCAGGCATTAGCCGGGTCGGGCAACTCCGGAGTGATCACATTTATGCCGGATTTTTGCAGCATGGCCTTCAGGGAATACATCTGGGGCGAGGCGGCATAACTGGTCAGGATAACGTGCTGATAATTTTTGGCCCGGTTCAGAATTTTTTCGAAAGCGACGGTATCCTGTAACAAATCGTCACAAATAAGATGGGTTTTAGTCTGAGGCACAATCACTTCGGTGTTTTTATAGCCCATTAATTTTTGAGCGTATTCCTGAAAAGCGGGAGAAATCGGTTTGGGAGAGACATAAATTAAGTCAGATTCTTTGCCGCTGCCTAAGAAATAACAATCAGCGACGTCTTCACAATCGGTAATTAATTCAGTCCGCTTGGGGCGGTGAGCGACCGAGTCAATAAACAACCATTCGTCTTCGGGCATGTTGTAAACATACAAAGAGAGGTTGTTGTTTTTCCCTGACGCTGGAGGTTGCGATAATGGATCCGCGTCTTCGGTTTTTGATTTTTTTTGTTTCATTTAGTGGTGATTATAGATTATTATTATTTTGGCGAATGTCAATAGTGTTAATCATGATAAAATATAGTAAAATGATGACCGCTTAGCTCAGTTGGCAGAGCGTTGCGTTTACATCGCAAATGTCGCAGGTTCGAGCCCTGCAGCGGTCACCTCGCTTTCGCTCAGTGCGGGGCACTCTGTTTCGCTCGGTTGCAGGCACAAAATGAAATTGAAACAAAATTCGGATTTAGCTGAGTTAATCGGAATGATCCTGGGTGACGGTAATTTAGGGAATTATCCGAAGTGTCAATATTTAAGAATTTACTGTAATTTAAAAGAAATTCAATATGCTAAAGAAATAAAAAAAATTATTGAAAAGGTTTTTGGGAAAAAATCTTATTGCTATAAAAGACCTTCAGAGGGAGTTTTGTATCTGGAAATTTCCCTTAAAAATTTAGATAAGCTTTTAAGCTTGCCGGTTGGAGATAAAATAATAAATAAACCCAGAGTTCCGTTATGGATATTTACCAGGGAAAAATACATTACTTCCTGTCTTAGAGGATTATTTGATACTGATGGTTGTTGTTATTTAACCGGAGGAAAATACAGAGTAGTAAATTACACCAATAAAAATACCCTTTTGTTAAAAGATATTTACAAAATGTTAAAACTACTTAAATTTAATCCGTTTAAACGAGGGAACAGAAATATCGAATTAGGAAGACAACAGGAAATTAAAATTTTTTTTAGTATAATAAGACCAAAGAACATTAAACACTATCGACATAATGTTTAATGGCAGGGTAGCCAACTTGGTGACGGCGGGCGTCTGAAAAACGTCAGATATAGGTTCAATTCCTATCCCTGCCACCTCGCGTAGCTCGGTGCGAGCACTTCGTTACACTCAGTGGAGCCACACTAAATGAAGTATTTTGTTTACATTGTGCAATGCAGGGATGGATCGTTTTATACAGGCAGTACCGCTAATATTGAAAAAAGAATTTGGGAACATAATCTTGGAAAGAGAGGGGCGAAATCAATCAGAGGTAAACGACCGGTCCAGTTGGTTTATAAAGAAATTTTCAACTCCAGAATTAAAGCTTTAAAGCGAGAGGCAGAGATTAAAAGTTGGACTAGAAAAAAGAAAGAAAATTTGGTAAAATACAGAAGTGCGCTTGCGCTGAACGCAGTGAAGCGGTGGTAGTTCAGTTGGTAGAACGCCTGCTTGCCAAGTAGGAGGTCGCGGGTTCGAATCCCGTCCGCCGCTCAACTTGAGGTAGGGATTGACCTTCAACGAGAAGGTCGCGGGTTCGAGTCCCGTTTCCCGCTCTAATTTGTTAACAGAAGATAAAGAATTTGGGAGAAGTTTAAGACTGTGAAGAGGAATATAAACCGATAAATTTTAATATTTTTTGATAAAAACCAGGCAAGACCGAGCATAAAATATGGGGTTAAGCTTAAAAACATTCTGGCTCCAAAACTAGCTCCACCCCACCAGCCATGCCAGGAACTAATAATGTAGGTTTGTAAAATAAACAGAGTGAGGCCGACTTTAGCCCAGACAGATTGTTTAAATTTTTTTAATAAACCAATGACTGCCAGAATAAATAAAGGTGAGTAATAAAATAAACCGTTGTTGTTACTGATTAAGACGGATAAAATTTGCGGCCTTAACCAATAAAAGGTTTCCTGATTCAGACTATAAGGATTGGCAATCTTGCCTAAAAGAAGCTGCCAAACTATTAATTGAGGAGAAAAGCCAATAATTATGCCTAATAGATAGGTAAAAATGTGAGAGAAGCGGGATTGGTTATAAAGATAAATCAGCAGCGGCAGACAAAAGATAATATCCTGAAGACGGATCATAGCCAGCAAGCCGGTTAATAAACCCAAAATAATGACTGAAGACTGATTGAGAGAATGTTTCCAGCGAAACCATAAATAAAAGATCAATGAGGAAATAAAAATACCGGCGGAGTGAGAGTTGATCGGATCAACGGCGCTATAAAAGAAAATATTGGTAGCTAAAAATAAGCTCAGCCAGCTGATTAAAGCTTTTTTTGGGGAAGTGATTTTAGCGACGGTCAGGTAACTTAAGTACAGACCAAGCTGAGCATAAAAAACACAACCTAATCCAACCAAGATTCGGTAAAGATGCTGGTAACCATCCGGATTAGGGGCAGGATTGAGGAAATGTGCGAGTAAGAACCAAGGAGTCCAGAGCAGGGGGGCGCCGATAGTGTATTTATTAAAAAGTTTGCCGGCAGAAGTTTGGTTTGATTCAAAAAAGAAGGGGTGAGTTTGACTTTCGTTGCTAAAGTCCAGGTCGTGATCAATGATAGCGGAGCGGGTGTAGACATAGTAATAACGGCCGTCTCCCCAGACAGCATTACCGACAATATAATAATGAGCCAAAAAAATAACTGAAGCGAAAACAAACAGCAGCCAGAAAAGTCGGGACATAGGTTTTAGTTTATAATAAACCATGATGATATTAACTCAAAGCTACTGGCGGGATGAGGCGTTTACGGTGATGCAGGCAGGGGAAAGTTTAAAAGAATTGTTTCATTTGATCAAATGGGATTCCAGTCCCCCGCTCTACTACCTAATTCTGCATGGTTGGATTAAGGTTTTCGGAGAGGGAGAAGCGGTAACGCGGAGCTTATCGTTAATTTTCCATTTGCTGACAGTGATGGTAGTTGGTTTGATTTTGAAAGAGTTAACGAAGAATAAAATTGTCGGATTTTTAGGAGCGATAGCAGTATTATTAAACCCGTTTTTAGTTGGTTATGCTTTTGAGGCCCGGCCCTATGCTTTATTGGTATTGTGTTTAGCTCTGGCGGTCTGGCTGGATTTAAAAAAACGATCAATCTTGACCGGAATAATGCTGGGGTTGATGGTTTTGACGCATAATTACGGTCTATTTTTTCTTGCCAGCTGGGGTTTGTATTGGTTTTATCGGAAAAAACCGATTAAAGTTTTGGCTATTTCCCTAATGGCTTGGTTGGTGTGGCTGCCGATTTTCTGGATGCAGTTCAAAAGAGTGGTGAATGAAACCTGGATTCAGCCAATGGGGTGGTTGTTTTTGACGGTCAGTTTGCAGATATTTTTCTTAGGTTACGGCCAGATAAAAATTTTAGACTTAGCTTGTCAGTTGGCCATAATTTTACTGGTAGTGGCTTTGGCAGGCCAGTTAAATAAAAAAACTTCTTTGATATTTTGGTTATGGCTGGGGCCAATGTTAATGGCAGCCTTGTTTTCTAAATTGGTGACGCCGATTTATAACGAGCGCTATTTAATTGCTGGGATTCCGATGCTGATTATCTGGATTAGTGAAGGGCTGAATCAGCGGAAAAAATTGTGGGCGGGTTTATTGGTTGTAGCCTATTTAATAATTAATGGATGGGGTGTGTGGCAGTTACTTAACAAGGAAACTAAGCCCAGAATCAGAGAAGCGGTCGCCCAAGTGATGACGAAAATTAAACCGGGAGAAGTGATTATTGCTGACTCGGAATTAAATTTTTTGGAAGTAAAGTATTACAGCCAAAAGATTAATAAAGAGATTCCGGTTTGGGTACACTATGAAAAAAATAAAAACGAACTCCCCTATTATTTAGGCAGTCCATTTTATAAAGAGGTGGTATTTACCAAAGAAATTCCGGTTAATCAACCGGCGTGGGTGATAAGAACGGACGGAAGTTTTAGTGAAGCAGGGATTTGACGGTTTGAATGATTGCCTGAGCGGAGATTTTTTCAAAATTCATTAACTCGTCAGCTTTGCCAGATCCGGCAATCTGATTAACGGCTAATTTATGGACGCTAACTTTTTGGTCGGCTAAGACGTTTAGAACCGAGTCGCCCAGGCCACCTTCCGGCCAATGATCTTCAACGGTCAAAACTAAATTATGAGTGGCTTTAGCAGCTTGTTTGATGGTTTTAGCGTCAATTGGTTTAACTGAGTAAGCGTCGATGACCCGGATATTAATCCCCTGTTTTTTTAAAGCAGCAGCAGCCTTAAGGGATTCGTGCAAAGTAATGCCGGCGCTAACCACGGTTAAGCGATCCTTTGGACTGGAGAGAACGGTTTTACTGCCCCCAATAGTAAAATTTTCCGTGTTCTCATAAATTACCGGAGTCGGCGGCCGGGTGGTGCGGATATAATCCAGGCCTTGATGTTTAGCCATGAGCTTAACTAATTTATTAGTACTGACGGCATCGGAAGGATAAAGAACAGTACTGGCGTGAATGGTTTTAAACATGGCTAAATCTTCCAGGCCCATTTGGGAGGGACCGTCTTCACCGATAGAGACACCGCAATGTGAGCCGCAGATTTTTAGGTTTGGTTCGGAATAACCAGCCATGCGGAATTGATCAAAGGCACGGGTGAGAAAAGCGGAGAAGCTGGAAATAAAAGGAATTTTGCCACATTTACTTAAACCTAAGGCGGCTCCAACCATGTTCTGCTCGGCAATATACATTTCAAAGAACCGTTCAGGATAGACTTTTTGGAAAAGGTCGCTGTGGGTGGAATTTTCGGTTTCGGCGTCCAGTACCACTATTCGTTTATCTTGACCGATTTCGGCCAAAGCCTGACCGTAAGCCAGTCTGGTAGGAACTAGTTCGTTTTTTTGATAGTGCATTTTAGTTTTAAATTAATTGGGCCTAATTCTTTAATAGCCTGCTCAAATTGTTCCTGATTTAAGGCCTTGCCGTGCCAACCGGGTTTGTCTTCCAGGAAGCTGATCCCTTTGCCTTTGATAGTTTTGGCAATAATCATTAAGGGTTTATTGGCAGTTTTTCCGGCTAAAGCAAAAGCGGTTTTAATTTGAGTAAAATTATGGCCGTCAACTACCTGAGTTTGCCAACCGAAAGACTTTAATCTGGCGGCATAGGCTTGAGTATCCCATTGCAGCATGGTGGGGTTAGATTGGCCTAAACGGTTGACATCAATCATGCCGATTAAGTTGTCCAGGCGGTAATGACTGGCCAGTTGGATGGTTTCCCAAACACTGCCTTCGGCCATTTCCGAGTCACCCAACAAGACATAGGTTAAGTAATCGCTTTTGTCTAAATACTTGGCGTTTAAGGCCATACCTAAACCAACGGAGAGGCCTTGACCCAGCGAGCCGCTGGCGACTTCGGCATAAGGAAAATTAGGCCGGGGGTGGCCTTCGATAGGGCTTTTAAACTTTCTTAAAGTCAAAAGCTGCTTGACAGGGAGTAAGCCGGCAGCAGTGTAGAGAGAATATAAAAGCGGGGCGGCGTGGCCTTTGGAAAAAATCAAGCGGTCATGGTTTAAACGAAACTGATTAAAGAGCAATCCAACCATTAAATCAGTGGCGGACAGGGAGGAAGTGGGGTGGCCGGAACCGGCAGTGGTAGTACAAGTAAGAATGTAATAACGGACAAGCTTGGCGATGGCTTCGAGCTCCATAAAACTTATGATATCATTAAATAATATAAAAAAGGAATATGCCGGAAATTTCCGCTAAAAACAAACAGTTATTCTTCTCCCCCATCCGTAAATTGACCCCTTATGCCGTGGCGGCAAAAAAAAGAGGGGTGAAAGTATTTCACCTGAATATCGGCCAACCGGATATTGAGTCGCCGGAAATTTTCTTACAAAAAGTTAAGGAATTTAACCAAAAAACCGTGGCCTATGAAAAATCTGACGGCAGTGAGGCGTTAAAGCTGAGTTTAGTCAAATATTACCAAAAATTAGGGCTGGAGATTAAAGATGAGGATTTAGTCGTCACCAGCGGCGGCAGTGAGGCGTTGCAGTGGTTATTTTTTATTTTATTTGATTCCGGGGATGAGTGTTTGTGCTTTGAGCCGACTTATACCAATTATTTGACTTTTGCGGAGTTAGGCGGAGTGAAATTAAGGCCGGTTTTGACTAGGTTGGAAGATAATTTTCAACTGACAGAGGCAAAAACTTTATTGGATCAGGTTAATGAGAAAACTAAAGCAATAATTATTACTAATCCCTCTAATCCGACCGGTGCGGTTTATCCGCCGAAGATGTTGGAGGAGACTGTGAATTTTTGTTTAAAAAAAGACCTGTTTATTATTACTGACGAAACCTACCGGGAGTTTATTTATGGAGCGGTAAAAACCGTTTCACTTTTATCATTTAAAAAAGCGGAACAATTAGTAGTTTTGGCAGACAGTTTGTCTAAGCGCTATTCGCTGTGCGGTGCCCGCTTAGGAATGCTGGTCAGTAAAAACCGGTCGATAATCGAGATGGCCAATAAAATTGCCCAGGCGAGATTAGCCTCGGCCACGATTGAGCAATATGCGGCGTCATTTCTTGATCAGGTTCCCTCAAGTTATTTTGAAAAAGTTAGACAGGAATATCAGCTGCGACGGGATACGCTGATGCAGGAATTAGCCAAAATTCCCGGAGTGAAATGCTCCCGGCCAGACGGAGCTTTCTATTTGATAGCGGAATTGCCGGTGGTCGATTCCGAGGATTTCTGCAAATTTTTATTGGAGAAATTTGCAGATAAGCAGGAAACGGTGATGTTAGCTCCGGCGGCAGATTTTTACGTGACACCGGGACAGGGTAAAAATCAGGTGAGGATTGCTTATGTCTTAAACAGAACGGATATTAAACGGGCGGTGGAGCTGATTGGGCTGGCATTAAAGGCGTATAAGTCTGTGGTAAAATAGAGGTTAAATCCCCTACTGCCGGGTGGTGAAATGGCATCACAGAGGCCTTTGAAGCCTTTTTTCCAAGTTCGAATCTTGGCCCGGCAACATGTTAAAAACTTAATACACCTAAAATTTGATATTATAAAAATATGGATATAAGTATAAATACAAACAAAAATCAACTTTCCCTGACCTCATTGGAAATTGCGTTTAATCGACTTTTTGCGGTTCTACTGGTTTTGTCCATTATTCCATATCTCTTAACCAATTTTTTAACACCGACGATCATTATCTATATCGTGTTTGTCTTTTTCCTCTGGTTCGGTAAAAAACATCATCCGTTTGCCAATATTATTTTTTTTATTATTGCTTTAAT